>JAIUNH010000014.1 GCA_020161965.1 Pseudomonadota bacterium | reverse complement strand
CGACATTGCTCGACGTCGCCAAGGCGGCGGGGCGCGAGATGCGCGCGATCGGTAAGATCGGCGACATCTACGCCCATAGCGGCCCGACGAAGGAAATCAAAGCCGACGGAAACGCGGCGCTGATGACCTCGACGATGGAAGCTTTGGCCCAAGCGCCGGACGGCGCCTTCGTGATGACGAATTTCGTCGATTTCGACTCGCTCTACGGCCATCGCCGCGACGTGCCCGGCTATGCGCGCGCACTCGCGGAGTTCGACGCTACTCTCCCCGCGTTCCGCGCGGCGATGAAGCCGGGCGATATCGCCGTGCTGACCGCCGATCACGGCTGCGATCCGACCTTCAAGGGCACGGACCATACGCGCGAGCATATTCCCGTGCTGTGGTTCGGACCGGGCATCGCGGGCAAGGATATCGGCATTCGGTCGAGCTTCGCCGATATCGGGCAAAGCATCGCGGCGCATCTGGGCTTGAAGCCCCTCGCACACGGCAAAAGCTTCGTCTAAGCCGCCAACGGATAGGTCGCGAGTGCGCGCTGCCCGCCGGGCAGATCGATCCAGCGCGAATCCACGCCGAAGACGCGACGCACCAGATCGGGCGTCAGCGCTTCTTCTGGCGTGCCATGTGCCACTAAGCGCCCACGCTCCAGCACGGCGACGCGCCGGCAATGCAGCGACGCCGAGAACAGATCGTGCAGCACAGCCAGCACCGCGCCGCCTTGTGCCGCGACGCGCTTGGCGAGGTTCAACACCGCATGCTGGTGCGAAAGATCGAGGCTCGATGTCGGCTCGTCGAGCAGCAGCAGCGGTTTTTGCGTGTCGCCGATCTGCGCCAAGGCGCGCGCCAATTGGATACGCTGCTGCTCGCCGCCCGACAACGCCGCATACCCGCGCGACGCGAGTGCTACAGCGTCGCAGGCATCAATCGCGTCGTTCACGGCCTGAGCATCCTGCGCGCGGGTCGAACGCCCTTCATGCGGTAAACGCCCCAGCTCGACGATCGCGCGCGCGTCGATATCGAACGCCACGGCGGCATGCTGGGGCAACACCGCGCGACGGCGCGCTAGATCCGCGCGCGGCCAGGATTGGAGATCGGAACCGTCGATCTCGACGCCGCCGCCTTCGGGCGGAAACTCGCCCGCCAATACGCGCAGCAGCGTCGATTTGCCCGCCCCATTGGGGCCGAGCAGACCGACGAACTCGCCCTCGCCCAGCGATAGCGACACGCCGTCGACCAGATTGCGCCCGGCGCGGCGCACGACGATGTCGGTTGCGCGGATCATGCGGCCAAGCGGCGCTTCTCGCGCCGGATCAGGAAGGCGAAAAACGGCGCGCCGATAGCGGCGGTCACAAGGCCGACGGGCAATTCGGCCGGTGCGACCAGAATGCGCGCGAGCGTATCCGCCGCGACCGATAGCGCCGCCCCATAAGCCGCCGCCAGCGGGATCAACCGGCGATGGCCGGGGCCATGGGTCAAGCGCACGAGATGCGGCACGACCAAGCCGACGAAGCCGACCGGCCCCGCGACCGAAACGACGGCCCCCACGCCCAGCGCCGCGACGATCACGGCCAGGCGCTTCAGCGTTTCGACCGGAATGCCCAGATGCCCCGCCTCGCGCTCCCCCAGCATCAGTGCATCGAGCCCGCGCGCGAAGAACGGCAACGCGCAGGCCGACAGAAGCGCAAAGGGCGCGATCAGCATCAGCCGATCCCACGAAGCGCCGGCGTAGCTGCCGAGCAGCCACAGCGTGATGTCGCGCAATTGGCGGTCGTCGGAGGCGTAGATCAGGACACCGGTCAGCGCCCGCGACAGGGATTCGAGCGCGATACCGGAAAGCAGCAGCGACGCGACCGGGATGCGGCCATCGACGCGCGCCAAACGATCGACCGCGAACGCGGCGGCAAGCGCGCCCGCGAAACCGGCGAGCGGCAGAACGGCCCCGCCCATGGCGCTCGCCCCGAAGAAGATCGCGGCGACCGCACCCAGCGTGGCGCCGCCGGTGATGCCCAGCACGCCCGGATCAGCCAGCGGATTGCGGAACAGGCCCTGCAGCGTGGCGCCCGCCAGTGCGAGCATGCCGCCGACCGTCGCCGCCAGCAGCATACGCGGCAAGCGCAGCGACGCGACGATGGCGAGGGTGCGGTCGTCGACGCTGAAATCGAGCCCGATCCCGTGCAGCAACGCCGCCGCCACATCGCCCAGTGGGATGCGCGACGGCCCCAGCGACAATGCGGCCAAGCACGCCGCCAGCAGCCACGCGCTTGCGACGAAGGCGGGCCGCATCGTCATTGTGCGGCGACCCAGGGCCGTTCGGGTAGCGTGGCGATCGTCTCGTTCGGTCGCAACGCGGCGGCGAGATCGCGCGCCGCATGCGCCGTGCGCGGACCGAAGCCGAGCAGATAATCGGCATCGAATGCGACGATGCGCATGTTCTTGGCGCCGACGAATTGCGGAAGGCTGCGCATCGCCGCTTCGCCGCCCAAGGCTTGCAGCGAATGCGTGACGGTGACGATCACCGTGGCGCCCGAACCCGCCAAAGCTTCGGCCGAGAGCGGCTTATAGCCCTTGTAGCCGTCGATGGCATTGACGGCCCCGGCAAGCTTGAACATCGCTTCGGCCGAAGTCTCCGCCCCGGCCGCGAGCGGCGCACCACCGCCCGCCGACAAGACGAACACGATTCGCGGATGCGTCGGCGACGCGGCGAGCGATCGGGCGAGCGTCGCGAAATCCGCCGCGAGGCCCCGTTCCAGATCGCCCGCCGCATCGCCGCGTTCGAGGATCGAACCGACCATTCGAACGCGTTCGGCCAAAATCTCGACCGAATGTCCTTCGCGCGCCTTCACCACGCGCAACCCCGCCCCCGCCAATTGCGCCAACACCGCCGGCGGGCCCGCGTCATCCGTCACGAGCAGCAGATCGGGCTTCAGCGACAGAATGCCTTCCGCCGCCAAGGCGCGCAGATAGCCGACCTTCGGCAAACTCTGTGCGCGCTTGGGATAAAGACTGGTCGTATCGACGGCGGCGACGCGATCGCCCGCCCCCAGCGCGTAGACGATCTCCGTCAACCCGTTACCCGCGACGACGATGCGCTGGGGCGGTTCGGCAAAAGCGGGAACGGCGCCGGCCAAAGCCAGCGCCGCCGCGAGAAGAAGGTTGCGCATCGCGTCAGGCGGCCGCGCGGCCGACCAGCGATTCCGCCAAGGCACGCCATTCGGGCAATTCCGGCTTGCCGGGTTTGCGCGCACCGAACAGCATGGCGATGTTCTCGCCCTGCTTGTCGAACACTTCGACCGACGTGACCACGCCGTCTTCGGTGGGCTTGCGCACCAGCCACACCGAACCGATGCGATCCTCGCGCAGATGCAGGTTAAGGTCGGATCCATCACGTTGATCCAAGTGCCCATCGGCACGATCTTGCTGACCGGGCCGGTATGGATCTGGATGCAGCCGGGATTGCCGACGAACACCATGATCGACGTGCCGCCGGCCGAGGCGAGCTCCAGCGTCGCGCGCAGATCCGACGCCGCCAAAGGCTGCGCCAGCTCCGTACCCGCCAAGCGCATGGCTTGCAGGCGCGACGCCCCCACCTTGCGCACCAGACCGAAAAACTCGTGCGTGTCCTTCAGCGATTTCCAGCCGTCGCGCAACGCCTTGGCGTCGATCTCGGCATCGGGCTTCTCCGCCTTCTTCGCGGCGCGCGCCGTGAACACCGGCGCTTCGATTTCCGCCGACGCGGCGAAATCCGCGACCAGGCGGTTCCACACCGCCATGTCGGTATCCTCCAGCGCGTGCACCTTGTGCACGGCATCGCCCGACGCGTCGAAGAATTGCAGGCTGGGGCGGCGCTGCGCATCCTTCGGCGCGACCGCGTAGCCCAATTTCCACTGGCCCAGGAACAGGCGCAGATCGATATCGGGCCCGAGCACGAGGCCGACATGGCCGCCTTCGGCCGAGAAATTCTGGTACACGCCCTTGCGCTCGTGGACGACGGATTCGTTGCGCGTCAACGCCATCACGCGGCCGAGTTCCTTGAAACGCGCGAGCATCGCAGCGAATTCGGGCTTGAGGCGCGTAACAACGGCCGAATCGTCGATCGGCAGCAAAGCGGCTTCGCCCACACCCAGCTTCTGCGCCACGTCGTAGGCGCGCAGCTTGGGCTCGGCAGCGAGCAGCTTTTCGCGGCGCGCGGCGAGATCGGTTTGGATCGGTTGGACGGACATGGTCACTCCCTTCGTCAACGCAAGATGAAACGCACCGGCACTTCGACCCAAGCGGTCATCAGCCGGTCGCCGCGCCGAGCCGGTTCGAACCGCCATTGGCGCGCGGCGGCCAAGGCGGCTTCGTCGAGCAGGCGCATACCGGAGCCCTGCCAGACGATCAGTTCGAGCGTGTCGCCGGTTTCGCCGACGAGGGCACGCAGCACCGTGGTGCCTTCGACGCCCATCTGCCGCGCGCGCGGCGGATATTCGGGCGCCACCGGCCGTGCGCGGAAACGCGCATCGGTCGTCACCAAAATTTCCCGCGCCGCCGGTGCGGCAATTGCGGCGGTCTGCGCCGGTGCTTCGTTCTCGAAATTCGGGGCCGGCATGATCGCGATCGGGGCCGGTGCGGGTGCGGGGGCCGCCGCCTGAACGGGCGCGGGCGCTTCGATGATCGCGGGCGCGGGAGCGGCTTCCACCGGCTTTTGCGCGACTGGCTTGGGGCGCGGCTTGGGCACCGGCTTCGCGACCGGTGGTGGCGGCGGCGGAATCTCGGCCTTCTGAACCGGCGGCAATTCGGGTTCGGGGATCGGCTCGCGTATTTCGACGGGAGTCGGTTCGGGCTCGACGACCGGCGATGGCGGTTCGATTGGGGTTTCCGCGCGCAGCGCTTCTTCGACCGGGACGGGATCGGGCGACACGGCTTGCACGGCTTCCGCTGCGGCGACGGGGGCGGCGGCGGGCGCGTTGACCGGTGTAACGATCGCGATCTCGATCAACTCGATCGCGTGTTCTGGCGGCGGCGCCGCGGCACCGCCCAAAGAAGCCGCGAGGGCGACGGCACCGAACGCGGCCCCGTGTGCGAACAGCGATGCGATCGCCGCGCGCGGGTCGAATCCGGATTGCGTCGTCGCCCCCGGTTGCATCGCGTCAGAACTTGTAGGTCAACGCGACCTTCGCGTTGCGCCCCGTTTCGTAGAACGCGGCCGGCGTGGCCGAGTTCCAGTTCGAGCGGCGATACACTTTGTTGAAGGCGTTATCGACGCCCGCATCGATGGTGAAGTCGCGCAGGAACGTGTCCTCGGGCGTCCAGCTCGCGTAGAAATCCCACACGGCGTAGCCGCCGGTCTTCGGCTGCGTGCCCGAAACGCGATCCTGACGCGCACTGGCGGTCACGCGGCCGCCCAGCGTCAAACCCCATTCCAGCCAGCGATGGCCAAGACCGAGCGTCACCTTATCGGCGGGCGTGTCGGTCAAGGGCAGCCGCGTCACGCGGTTTTCGCCGCGCAGGATCGACGTGCCGACCGTGCCGAACCAGCGGCCCGAATCGTAGCGCGCCTCGCCCTCGAAGCCCTGGATGCGCGCTTCGGCGACGTTGGTCGAGGTCGTCGTCGTGCCGCCGACGACCTGCTGGATGTAATCCTCCAGATCGTTGACGAAATAGGCGGCGCGCACGCGCAGACGGTCGCGCGCGGCGAACACGTCGGAGAAGCGCAGATTCACGCCGCCTTCCTTGTTGAACGACGTTTCCGGCTTCAAGTTCGGATTGGGCACGAAATTGTTGCCGGGGAAGTGCTGGCCGCTGACGTAACGCTCGGTCAGCGACGGCACGCGGAACGCTTCGGCGTAGGAAACATAGGGTGCCGCCCACGGCGTGACCTGATAGGCGACCGACGCCTTGGGCGAAACGCGTTCGTCGCTTTTCTGCGTCGGATTGCCGAACGACGATTGCTCGAACCGGTCGTAGCGCACGCCCGGCACGATCGTGACCTTGCCGATCTCGATTTCGTTCTGGATGAACGTGCCGAACACGGTTTGATCCGCATTGGGATATTCCGTGCGGCGTGCACCATTGCGCCGGCTCGACTGCTCGTCGCGATAACCGTCGACGCCGACCGTCAGCGCGTTCTTTTCCGCACCGAACAGCGAGAAGCGCGACGTGTTCTGGATATCGAACCCGTTGGTGCGCAGATCGGTATCGTCCTTTTCGACCGCCGTCGCGGGCAGGACGCGCTTTTCGTAGATATCGACTTCGTTGCGATAGACGACCGTCTTCAGGTCGATCAGCGGCGTCGAGGGAGCGGCATAGGCCCAGTTGACCGAGAAACTGCGCTGCTTCGTATCGCGATCGGTGATCGTCGACGTGTTTGTCGAAGCGCCGAGATTGGCGTCGCGCGGGATCGTGTGATCGTCGGCGTAGAGCAGCGTCGAGATGCCGATCTTGTGGCCGTTGCCGACATCGTAACCGCCCTTCAGCAAGCCGCTCCACACCTCGTCGCCCGAATAGGGGATGTCGATGCCGCGCCCGTCGGTGTAGTTGCCGTTGGTGCGGCGCGTGACGTTACCCACGACCTCGCCGCCATAGCCGCGCGTGGCGCCGGTGAGGCTCGCCAGACGCGAGGAATTGTTCGTCTGATAGCCGACGCGCGCACGTCCGCCGAAATTCGCACCCGGCTTCAGAATGTCTTCGGCGTCGACCGTGCGCATATTGACCGCACCGCCCAGCGCGCCCGAGCCGAACAGCAGCGCACCGGGGCCGCGCGAGACGTCCATGCTCTTGAGCAGATCGGGCTCGAGGAACACGCGGCCGCGATGGCCGGCGTTGAAGTTGTTGCGCACGCCGTCGACGCGCAGCACCACGCGCTCGTCCGACAGACCGCGCACGGTGAATTGGCGCACGGAGTTGCGCGGCACGCCGTTGGTTTCGACGCCGGGCATGTCCTTGACCAGATCGTCGATGCTTTGCGGCTGGCGGCGCTCGATCTCTTCGCGGTTGATGACGGAGACGGAACCCGCGACATCGCCCGCGACGCGCTCGGTGCGCGTGGCGGAGGTCGTGACGGCATCGAGCGCCGTGACCGGGGCGGTCTGGGCGTTCGCGGCGGCGGTGAAGACGAGCAAAGCGGGAATGGCGCAGCTCAGCGCCGGACGGCGTGCCAACATAAGGCGGACTCCTTGAACTTGGAGACCGTTGCTGGCTGGCTTGTCCGGGGCGCGCCCCGCTTGGCTGGCTGGCTGGGTCGAAGATTGTTTATGTCACTTGGTCAGCAGCAGCTTTCCCGCACCCGTCACCTTCAGCCGATAGATCGATCCCGCATGGGCGATCTTCAATTCGGTCCGGCCGGCCAATAATTCGCGGCTGTCGACCGTAAGTTCGGCGTCGGGCGGCGTATCGGCGGGCGCGGCAACGGGGGCAGTCAAGTTGCTGCGACGCATGGTGGTGAAATAGCATTCGCGAATCTTAAATGCAAATGATTCGCACTAGCATTCTCAATTTAGATTGTAACGGTCCTACCCCATTGAAAGGGCGTCTATTTTTTACTTTTGCTTGCGCTGAATCCAGCCGCCGCCGAGCACGCGGTTGCCGTCATAAAACACGGCGGCTTGGCCGGCGGCGACACCGTATTCGGGCTCGGCGAGGACGAGCTCGGCCTTGTCCCCTTCCCCACGCTCCAAATGCGCTTGCTTGGGCGATGTCGTCGAGCGGATTTTGACGGCGACTTCCGCATTATCGATCGCACGCGGTCCCAGCCAATTGACGCCGGCCAGTGCCACGCGCCGTTCGGCCAAAGCTTCGCGCGGGCCGACGACGACGCGCTTCATTTCGGGATCGACGCGCAGGACGTAAAGCGGCTCGGCATCGGGGCCGCGCGATTGCGACAAGGCGAGGCCGCGCCGCTGGCCGATCGTGTAATGGATCGTGCCTTCGTGCCGGCCCAGCACATTGCCTTGCAGATCGACGATATCGCCAGGCTCGGCCGCACCGGGCTTCAACCGCTCGACGAGTTTGGCGTAGTTGCCGTCGGGCACGAAGCAGATGTCCTGACTGTCGGGCTTCGCCGCGACCGGCAAACCCAAACGCTCGGCTTCCGCGCGCACTTGCGTCTTGGGCATGCCGCCCAAGGGAAAGCGCAAAAACTCGAGCTGTTCGCGCGTCGTCGCGAACAGGAAATAGCTTTGGTCGCGCGTATCGTCCTCGGCGCGATGAAGCTCGGCGCCCTCGGGCCCGGCCACGCGGCGCGCGTAATGCCCGGTCGCCAACGCATCGGCGTTGAGATCCTTGGCGACCGCCAGCAGATCGCGAAATTTGACCGTGCGGTTGCACTGGATGCACGGGATCGGCGTTTCGCCGCGCGTGTAGCTATCGACGAATTCGTCGATCACCGCGTCGCGAAAACGGCTTTCGTAATCGAGCACGTAATGCGGAATGCCGATCCGGTCGGCGACGTTGCGCGCGTCGTGGATATCCTGGCCCGCGCAGCAAGCGCCCTTCTTCTGGACCGCCGCACCGTGATCGTAAAGCTGCAGCGTCACGCCGACGACGTCGTAACCCGCTTCCTTCATCAGCGCCGCGACGACGGAGGAATCGACTCCGCCGGACATCGCGACGACCACGCGCGCACCCGGCCGCAGACCGATTGCGTCAGGCGAAGTCACGGCAGGCGCTCCAGCCCCATCCGCCAGAACGAGGTTTCCAAGCGGCAGGCGCGATCGAAAATCGTCGCCAAGGATTCGAAGCGACCGCCGCCGGCGCGCGTATGCCACAGGCGGTCGACGAAATCGGCCTTGCCGCGCGCGATGCGGCGATAATCGTCGCTGGAATAGGCGGCGATCCAATCGTTGTAGCGATTGCCTTCCTCGCGGCGCCAATCGGCTTCCTCAAGGCGCATCGCGATTTCGGCATAACCCACGGTGCAGGGTACCAGCGCCGTCACCAGATCGAGAATGTCGCCCTGCATGCCGGTTTCGAGCACGAAGCGCGTATAGGCGATCGTCGCCTCGGCTTCTTCGTAAGTCTCGATCTCTTCCTTCGAGATGCCCCAGCTTTCGCAATACTTCACATGCATCGCCATCTCGCCGTCGAGAATGGCTTTGACGCTGTTGTTCACGAAGGTCATGTCGGCGAGATTGTCGGCCTTATAGACCGCCAACGCCCAAGCGCGCGCGAACTGCACCAGGAACAGGTAATCCTGGATCAGATAATGGCGGAAGCTTTCGACCGGCAGCGTGCCGTCGCCCAGCCCCGTGGTGAAGGGATGGGTCGTGTACGCGTCCCACGAATCCCGGCAGGCGTCGCGCAGGCGTTCGAACAGACCGTCCTTCTGCCACAACACGACGCTCATCGCCGTTCCTCCAGCCACGCCATCTGAATCGCTTCCAGGATCTTCTCGTTCGACTTGTTCGGGTCGTCCTCGAAGCCGGGCAGCGCCTGGACCCATTTCCACAAATCGGTGAAGCGCAGATTCTCGACGTCGGCGTCGGGGTGTGCTTCCTCCAACTCGATGGCGATGTCGTTCACATCGGTCCAGCGCAGCTTCTTCATCGCATTCAGGCCTTGTCGACCATCATGTTGCGCGTGGCCGTGGGCAGCGCGACGGTCAGGCCGTCGAGCTCCTCGGTCATCGTGATCTGGCAGCCCAGGCGCGAGGTATGCGTCAGGCCGAAGGCGAGATCGAGCATGTCTTCCTCGTCTTCCGACGCTTCGGGCAAGCGCTCGTAATCGTCCTTGTCGACGACGATGTGGCAGGTCGAGCAGGCGAGCGAACCTTCGCACGCACCCTCGAGCGGCACGTCGTTGCGATGCGCGATTTCGAGCACCGAAAGGCCGACGGGGGCGTCGACTTCCTTCTTCGTGCCGTCGGGATAGACGAAATACATCTTGGGCATGGGCTTCTCTTCTTGTCTGAAGTTCCTATCCGCCGATATCGGCGACGGCGCGGCCCGCAAGCGCTTTGCGGATTCCGCGATCCATCCGCCGCTCGGCGAAGATCTTGGTGCGGTGTTCGAGTTCTTCGGCCGCACCTTGTACGGCCGCGCGATCGGTCGACGACATGGCGCGTTCGACCATTTCGATCGTTTCGTTGATGCGCGCCAGTTCGTCGGCCGACAGAAGATCGGCATCGACCGCCAAAGCGGCCTGCACCGCGTTGACGGCGCGGCGCGCTTCGACGCGCGCTTCGGTCAACAAGCGGCGTTCCATATCGTCCTGCGCGTTGTCGATCGACGCGCGCAGCATCGCGGCCATCTCGTCCTCAGTCAGGCCATAAGACGGCTTCACTTCGATGCGCGATTCAACGCCGGTCGTCGCTTCTTTGGCCGAGACGGTCAGCAAACCGTCGGCGTCGACCGAGAAGGTCACACGAATGCGCGCGGCACCCGCGACCATCGGCGGGATGCCGTCGAGTTCGAACCGCGCGAGAGAACGGCATTGATCGACCATCTCGCGCTCGCCCTGCACGACATGGATCGCCATGGCGTTCTGGCCGTCCTGATAGGTCGTGAATTCCTGCGCGCGGCTGACCGGGATCGGCGTATTGCGCTCGACCACCTTTTCCACGATGCCGCCCATCGTCTCGAGGCCGAGCGACAGCGGCAGCACGTCGAGCAGCAGCGTGTCCGAGCCGACGGTCAAGGCTTCGGCCTGCAACGCGGCCCCCACCGCGACGACCTCGTCGGGATCGATATCGGTGAGTGCCGGCTTGCCGAAAAATTCGGCCACGTGCTGGCGCACCAGGAGAACCCGCGTCGATCCACCGACCAACACGACGCCGCCGAGCTGATCCGGCGTCACGCCGGCGTCTTCCAGCGTCGCGGCCGCGATTTGAATCGTACGTTCGACGAAGGGTGCGATCAGCTTTTCGAATTCGGCGCGCGTGAGCTTGTGTTCGCTTTCCGCTTCGCCGAGATCGAGGAACCCGTCCCAATCGTCGCGATCGGTCAGGCATTCCTTGGCGAGGCGCGCGGTGACTAGCGCTTGCTTGACGTGATCGCGGTCGAGCTTCGCGCCCCGCTCGGCCATGAAGCGCTTGGCGATCGCGTGGTCGAAATCATCGCCGCCCAACGCCGCGTCGCCGCCGGTCGCGAGCACCTGAAACACGCCGCGCTCCAACCGCAGCAGCGAGAAATCGAACGTGCCGCCGCCAAGGTCATAGACGGCGTAAAGACCTTCGGCCTGGCTATCGAGGCCGTAGGCCAACGCCGCCGCCGTCGGTTCGGCGACGAGGCGCAAAACTTCGAGACCGGCAAGGCGGGCCGCATCGCGCGTCGCGGTGCGCGCGGCATCGTCGAAATAGGCGGGCACGGTCACGACCGCGCGATCGACGGCGCGGCCCAACGCGATCTCCGCACGCTGCTTCACGCCGCGCAAAATATCGGCACTGATCTCCACCGGCGTCAGCAGGCGTTCGCCGATTTTGAGACGCGCCATCCCACCTTCGGCCGGCGGGCCCAATTCATACGGCAGCGCATCGCCGAGCTTGGCGAGTTCGTCCGGCCCGCGCCCCATCAAACGCTTGATCGACGAGACAACGACTTCCGGATTGTCGAGCAATTCGCGGCGCGCGAGTTCGCCGACCAGCGGATCGCCGTCTTCGAAATAGGCGACGACCGACGGCACGAGGCCCACGCCACGGGCATCGCGCACGATCTCGGCCTTCTGGTCGCGCGCGAACGCGACCACCGAGTTGGTCGTGCCGAGATCGATGCCGACCGCGAGACCCTTTTCGGTCTCGTGGGGCAGCGGCGTCTCGCCCGGTTCGTGAATCTGCAACAGCATGTCGAGCGCGGCCGTTAGCCGTTAAAGGAAACTGCGGGTTAGCAATCAGCGCGCCAGGGTCAGGCGTGCGCGCCGCGCGCGGGCCTCTTCGCCCAATTTAACCAAGTATTTGAGGCGCAGATAACCGCGTTTGGCGGCGATCTTGTCGCCCGAAGCGAAGTCCGACGCAAGGGCCGAAAGGGCGGCCTCGGCATCAACTTTGGCGTGGCGCGCGATGGCCTCGACCGCGGCCGGATTATCGGCCTCCATCAAGGCTTCGCGGCGCTCTAATTGCTCCATGAGCAATTCTTCGTCGGCGATGGTGTGCGCCCCCTCGCCCTCGACCTTTTCACCCAAAAGATCGAGCAGATAGGCCGCGCGCGTCAGCGGGTCCTTCAAGGTCTCATAGGCGTCGTTGAACGCCACCGCCTGGCTCTGCGAGATCTGCTTGGCCTTGGGTGCCGCCGCCGCGAAACGATCGGGATGGAGCTGGCGCTGGAAGCCGAAATAGAGCTGGTCGAGGACCGGCACTTTGATGTCGAAATCGCGCTTGAGACCCAATCGCGCGAAATGGTCCAGGGGTACGGGCGGCTGCACCGCCTTGCAGGTGTCGCAGAACAGCGCGCCCCACGCGACCGGCCCTTTGCAGGACCAGCAGACGGCGAGGGCCGGACCGTTATTCGTCGAAGCGGATGTCTGCGGCGCGTTCGTCATCGAGCATTAGAACCAGCGCCCGATCAGACGTGGAAACTATCCCCGCAGCCGCAACGACCCTTTTCGTTCGGATTGCGGAAGACGAAGCCCGATTGCAGCTTCTCCTCGACGAAATCCATCTCGGTGCCGAACACGAACATCGACGCCTTCGGATCGATGAAGATCGAAATGCCGGTTTCGGGTTCGACCACTTCGTCGCCCGGGCCCTTCGCGTCGGCGTATTCGAGCGTGTAGCTGAGACCCGAGCAGCCGCGCGTGCGCACGCCCACGCGCACGCCGGCCGAAGGCTTGCCGCGCTGGGCGAGCAGCGCCTTGACGCGCTCCACCGCATTCGCCGTCACCGTGATGGCGGGCGGACGCGCGCGCGGTGCGCGCTTGGCGGGGGCTTGAGTGGCGGCGGCGTCGGTCATCGCAACAACCCTCGCTTAAGCGCCGTGCTTGCGCTTGTAATCGTCGATCGCGGCCTTGATCGCGTCTTCGGCCAGGACCGAGCAATGGATCTTCACCGGCGGCAGCGCCAGATGCTTGGCGATGTCGGTGTTCTTGATCGTCGAGGCTTCGTCGATCGACTTGCCCTTGACCCATTCGGTGACGAGCGACGACGAGGCGATCGCCGAGCCGCAGCCGAAGGTCTTGAACTTCGCGTCTTCGATGATGCCGTCGGCGCTCACCTTGATCTGCAGCTTCATCACGTCGCCGCAGGCGGGCGCGCCGACGAGACCCGTGCCGACCGCGGCGTCGTTCTTGTCGAACGAGCCGACATTGCGGGGGTTCTCGTAATGGTCGACGACCTTTTCGCTGTAGGCCATGTTCGTTTCTCCTTGCTCGATCCGGTTATAGCCCGAAGATCAGTGGGCCGCCCACTGGATCGATTTGATGTCGATACCTTCCTGCGCCATTTCCCACAGCGGGCTCATCGAGCGCAGCTTGGAAACGGCCTCCACGATACGGTCCGCCGCGTAATCGACTTCCGCTTCGGTGGTGAAGCGGCCGAAGCCGATGCGCAGGGAAGTGTGCGCGAGTTCTTCCTCGACGCCCAAGGCGCGCAGCACGTAGCTGGGTTCCAGCGACGCCGACGTGCAGGCCGAGCCCGAGGACACGCACAAATCCTTGATGCCCATCATCAGCCCCTCGCCTTCGACATAGGCGAAGGAGAGGTTGAGATTGCCGGGCAGACGGTTGGAGAAATCGCCGTTGAGGAAGACCTCCGGCAATTTGCCGTGAACCGTCTTGAGGAAACGATCGCGCAGCGTGGTGAGGCGCGCGTTTTCCGACGCCATTTCCTGGCGCGCGATTTCGGCGGCCTTGCCAAGGCCCACGCAGAGCGGCGTGGGCAACGTGCCCGAGCGCATGCCGCGCTCCTGCCCGCCGCCATGGATCATCGCCTGCAAGCGCACGCGCGGCTTGCGGCGCACGAACAATGCGCCAATGCCCTTGGGCCCGTAGATCTTGTGGCCGGAGATCGACATCAGATCGATCTTCATCGCCTCGACGTCGAGCGGGATCTTGCCGAAGGCTTGCGCGCAATCGGTATGGAAGAACGCACCCTTCTTGCGGCACAGCGCGCCGATCTCGGCCAAAGGCTGGATCACGCCGATCTCGTTATTCGCCGCCATGATGGAGACGAGCACGGTCTTGTCGGTGATCGCGGCTTCCAACGCCGCGAGATCGACGAGGCCGTCGGTCTTCACCGGCAGATAGGTGACCGTGAAGCCTTCCTGCTCCAGATGGCGGCAGGTATCGAGCACGCATTTATGCTCGGTCACCACGGTGACGATGTGGTTCTTCTGGTCCTTGTAGAAATGCGCGACGCCGGCGATGGCGAGGTTGTTCGATTCCGTCGCACCCGACGTGAACACGATCTCGCGCTCGTCGGCACCGATCAGATCGGCGACCTGCTTGCGGGCGGTCTCGACCGCTTCCTCGGCTTCCCAGCCGTAATGGTGGTTGCGGCTATGCGGGTTGCCGAATTTCTCGATGAAATAGGGCATCATCGCGTCGAGCACGCGCGGATCCATCGGCGTCGTCGCCTGATAATCCAGATAGACGGGCTTCGTCGGCGCGTTCGCCAGCCTGTCTTGTGTGGTCTGCGTGCTCATAAAATCTCTCGCTCCCGTACTCGATCTCAAGCTGCCCGCGCCGAAGACCGGCGGCGGGCGAATTCGATATAGGCGGCGGCGAAACCTTCGAGCTGCGCCGCCTGCGTCGCCGGCCCGAACGAGACCCGAATGGCCTCGGCCGCATTGTCCCCCGCCCCCATCGCCAGCAACGTGGCGCTGGGACCGACCTTGCCCGACGAACACGCCGAACCGGCCGACACCGCATACCCGGCCAGGTCGAGCGCCATGACCTGGGTATGCGCCGGAACGCCCGGCAAACCGATGCTCAACGTGTTGGGCAGGCGGGGGGCCTTCCTACCGTAAAAGATGGCCCCGATCGCGGCAGATTCAACCATGTCGATAACATGGTCTCTTACCGCATAAAGCTTTGACCAGGCATCGATTTCCCGCCGCGCCGATTCGGCGGCCGCACCGAAGGCGACGATGCCCGGCAGATTGGGCGTGCCGGAACGCCAGCCGCGCTCCTGCCCACCGCCAAGCCATAGGGGCGTGACGGCGCGTTTTTCGCGCACGACCAGGGCGCCAACCCCCATCGGCCCGCCGATTTTATGCGCCGACAGCGCCAACGTATCCACGTCGAGGGCCGCGAAATCGACCAGGATTTTGCCGGCGGCTTGTACGGCATCGCAATGAACGCGCAAGCCCGCCGCATGTGCGCGGGCGGCGATCTCGGCCACCGGCTGGATCACGCCGGTTTCGTTGTTCGCCAGCATCACGGCGACGAGCTTCATGCCCGCGATGTCGGCGCGTTCCAAATCCAGCACACCATCCGCCGTGACGGGCAGCACGCGCGCCTCGGGCAAGTTGGCGCGCACCGCGTCATGCTCGATCGCCGAATACGCGGCGTCGGCGCCGAAGCCCGACAAAGCGAGCGCATTGGCTTCCGTGCCGCCGCTCGTAAACACCACACGATCGGCCGGCGCATTGACCAGCGCGGCGACTTGTTCGCGCGCCTTCTCGATCAGCGCGCGCGCCGCGCGACCGGCGTTATGGACCGACGCAGGATTGCCCGCCGCGACCAACGCGCGCGCCATCGCTTCGGCCGCTTCGGGCCGAACGGGCGAACTCGCGTTCCAGTCGAGATAGGCGGTCGGCATCGTTACTGCGCCGCGACCATCGGCTCGGCCAATGGGGCCTCGGCGCCTTCGAGCACGCCGGACGTGCCGAGCACGCGGCGCGACACGACATTCGCCAGCGTCACCGACGAGAGATAGAGATGGATCTGGTTGCCCAGCTCCTCCCACAGATCATGCGTCAAGCAGCGCGCCTTGTTGGCGCGACAGCCCACGGGCGAACCCGGCGCGCAGCGCGTGGCGCGGATCGGCTCGTCGACCGCGAGGATGATGTCTGAAATGCGCGTCTGATCGCTGGCATGGGCGAGCAGATAGCCGCCCCCCGGTCCGCGCACGGAGCGCACCAGCCCGCCGCGCCGCAGCTTGGCGAAAAGCTGTTCGAGATAGGAGAGCGAAATCTCCTGACGCTCGGCGATGTCGGCGAGCGCCACGGGATTGCCGTGGCTGGTCGATGCGAGATCGACCATCGCCATCACGGCGTAGCGGCCTTTGGTGGAAAGCTTCATGGGATCAACCTTCCGATCTCAAACGCGGTCATTCGCGTAAACGCGCAACGGGGCGGCTTCGCGTTCGTCCAGCGCCTTGCGCTGGGCGGCGACGATGCCTTCAAGCTCGGCCATGCGCGCGCGCAGGATGCCGAGATCGCCTTCAAAACGATCGAGCGCGCGGGCGACGGGGTCTTGCACTTCGCCCGACATGCCATAGGCGCAGAAATCGTCGTTCTTCGGCCGGCCGACGACCTTGGCGGGAATACCCACCACCGTCGCACCCGCAGGCACGGCTTCGAGAACGACGGCGTTGGAACCGACGCGCGCATTCTTGCCCACCGTGAACGGCCCGAGGATTTTCGCCCCCGCGCCGACAATCACGCCGTCTTCCAGCGTGGGATGGCGCTTGCCCTTGTCGAGCGACGTGCCGCCAAGCGTGACACCTTGATAGAGCGTCACGTCGTTGCCGATTTCCGCTGTCTCGCCGACCACGACGCCCATGCCGTGATCGATGAAGAAGCGTTCGCCGATGCGCGCGGCGGGATGAATCTCGATCCCGGTCAGGAAGCGCGAGAAGACCGCGATGGCCCGCGCGACCAGTTTCAGGCCGCGCGTCCAGCACCCATGCGCCAAGCGGTGCAGCAGCACCGCGTGGAAGCCGGGGTAGCAAAGCACAACCTCCAGCCGCGAACGGGCGGCCGGGTCGCGGGCCAAGATGGCCTCCATATCCGCGCGAATTGCCTTGAAACTCATTGTCTTAACCAACTAACATTCGGAACTGCCTCGAATATGCGGTATCCAGAAACCTTTCTGGCGGCCATACCCGAGAAAAGCAGTCGGAATTTAGGGAGACCGAGCAAATCGGTCAAGTTTGTTTATCCCTTGCCGCCGGAAGCCGAGTCGTCGTTTCGTACAGCACCCAAAACATAAGCAAATCCGAATTTGGGCTCGATCGCCGCGGATTTGCCAAAACAGTTCACTTCGTGGAGTAGGACCCGGGAATGCCGGATGTGACGATCAACGGTGCCGAAGGCCGTCTGGAGGGCAAGTTCGCGCCCGCCAGTGCAGGCGACCGCGCACCCATCGCGCTTCTGCTGCATCCCCATCCGCAGCACGGCGGCACGATGCACAACAAGGTCGTGTACACGCTGAACTTGGCGTTTCAAAAAGCCGGGTTCTCGACCTTGCGCTTCAATTTCCGCGGCGTGGGTCGCAGCCAAGGCAGCTATGGCCGCGGCGAAGGCGAATTGCAGGACGCGGCCTCCGCACTCGATTGGATTCAGCAAAACCTGCCGAATTCGCGCGGTTGCTGGATCGCCGGTTTCTCGTTCGGTGCGTGGATCGGCATGCAATTGCTGATGCGCCGGCCGGAGATCGATCGCTTCATCTCCGTCGCCCCGCCCGCCAACATCTTCGACTTCTCGTTCCTCGCCCCCTGCCCGTCCTCGGGCCTGATCGTTCAGGGCGACAAGGACGAGATCGTGCCCGAGGAATCGGTGCTCAAGCTTTCCGAGAAGCTGGCGAAGCAGAAGGACATCATCGTCGATTTCCGCGTCATCAAGGGCGCCAACCATTTCTTCGCCGACCGGCTCGACAAGCTCGACGCCATGGTCGCCGAATACGCCGCTTCGGCCCTGCCCACGATGCGCGACGCGGCGCCGCCGCCGCCGGTGATGGCGCCCCCGCCCCCGCCGCAGCCCGAGCGCAAGCCGCCGGCGATTTCTCTGCCGCCCGACGCGCCCAGCCGCGCCGAAGCGAAAAAGGCCGCCGCCGCCAAGGCCAAGCCCAAGGCCGCAGCGCCCAAGGCCGTCGTCAAGAAAGCTGCCGCACCCAAAGCGAAACGCTGACGGACACGGCCTCGGCGTGTTATAGCGCCGCCGCCATGACGAAATTCCGCTCCGAATTCCTGCAAGCGGCGCAAGCGCGCGGCTTCATCCACCAGATCACCGACCCCGAAGGTCTCGACGCGCGTTTGGCGTCGGGCAAGCAGATGGTCGCGTATATCGTGTTCGATGCGACGGCGGACTCGCTGCATGTCGGGCATCTTTTCCAGATCATGACGCTGCGCTTGTTCCAGCGCTGCGGCCACCGGCCGCTGGCGTTGATGGGCGGCGGCACGACCAAGATCGGCGATCCCTCGGGCAAGGACGAAGCGCGCAAGCTGCTGTCCGACGCCGACATCGCGGCGAACGTCGCCAGCATCAAGCGCAGCTTCGACAACTATCTCGACTTCGGCGACGGCAAAGCGCTGATGGTCGACAACGCGGAATGGCTCGACAAGCTGCTCTACATTCCGCTGCTGCGCGAGATCGGCCGCCACTTCTCGGTCAATCGCATGCTGACGATGGATTCCGTCAAGCTGCGCCTGGAACGCGACCAGCCTTTGTCGTTCCTCGAATTCAACTACATGATTCTGCAGAGCTACGATTTCGTCGAGCTCGCCAAGCGCTACGATTGCGCGATGCAGATGGGCGGCTCCGACCAATGGGGCAACATCGTCATGGGCGTCGAGCTCGGGCGGCGTGTCGCCGAAAAGCAGCTCTTCGGTCTGACGACACCGCTGCTGACCACCGCCTCGGGCGCCAAGATGGGCAAGACCGCCGCCGGTGCGGTGTGGCTGAGCCAGCAGCGCCTGTCGGTCTACGACTACTACCAATATTGGCGGAACACCGAAGACGCCGACGTGATCCGCTTCATGAAGCTGTTCACCGATTTGCCGCTCGACGAGATCGAGAAGCTCGCCAAGCTGCAGGGCGCGGAGATCAATGAGGCGAAGAAGATCCTCGCCTTCGAGACGACGAAGCTTTGCCACGGCGAAGCAGGTGCCACCGAAGCCGCCGAGACCGCGCGCCGCGCGTTCGAGGAAGGCCAATCGGCCGAAGGTCTGCCGACGGTCGAGTTGCCCAAGGCGGAACTTAGCGCCGGGATGGGCGTGCTCGATCTTTTCGTGCGCGCGGGTCTTGTCGCGTCGAAGGGCGAAGCGCGCCGCCTCGTCCAAGGCAAGGGCGCGAAGATCGACGACGCGACGGTCGAAAGCGACACGTTGGTCGTGAAGCTCGACGGCGGCACGGTGAAACTCACCGCCGGCAAGAAGCGTCACGCGCTGGTGAAGGCCGTCTAACCGATCAACGTCGCGGATTGCGCGCGAAGTAAGCGTCGATCGAGCGCACGATGCCGCTCGCCACGCGCTGGCGGTATTGCGGCCGGTTGAGCTGGCCTTCGTCCTGCGCGTTGGAAAGATAGCCAAGCTCGATCAACGCCGACGGCACGTCGGGGGCGCGCAGCACCGCGAAGCCCGCGAAGCGATGCGGGTTCACCGGCAGCAAATTCACCTCGCGGCCCATCTCCTGCACCAAGGATCGCGCCAGCGAGATCGAATGGTTCGAGGTTTCGCGCTGTGCCAAGTCGATCAAGATCGACGTCACGTCGCGGCTTTCGCGGCTCAAATCGACGCCCGCGATGATGTCCGCGCGGTTTTCGCGCGCGGCCAGACCGGCGGCTTCGGAGTCCGACGCGTTTTCCGACAGCGTATAAATCGACGCCCCGCGCGTTTCGCGGTTGCCCATCGAATCCGCATGGATCGAAATGAACAGATCCGCCGATTGCTGGCGCGCGATGGCGATGCGGTCGCGCAGGCGGATAAACACGTCCTGATCGCGCGCCAGGAACACGCGATA
>JAIUNH010000013.1 GCA_020161965.1 Pseudomonadota bacterium | reverse complement strand
ATTCCGCTTTTCTTGGTGTCCGTCATCTACCTATCCAGACCGAAAATTGATTGGCGCGCAGAGCCGTCACGCGGCTCTTAATATTTTTACTATCCGAAACTTCCGTATCTGGCAAGCGCCTCCGCGTACATTTGTCGTCAGGTCCGTTCGACCTGCCCCGCCCGGCGGGCGAGTTCGGAAACCGCATCGCTGGCGCATACCCAAAAGATCACCGCGTCCTCGACGCCGCGCGCCACGCAGCCATGCCCCATGCGGCTGTCGAAATAAACGCAATCGCCCGCCTTCAACTCCGTCGGCTCGTAGAACTCCGAATGCAGCACGACCCGGCCCTCGAGCACGTAGAAAACTTCCTCGCCGTCATGCGCCAGCATCGGACCGAACGCCTTGATTTCGCGCGCTTTGATCCGCGCCAGCAACGGAATCATCCGCTTCTGCGTAAGGTCAGCGCAGAGGATTTCATATGCGTAATTTCGCGTATCGTAGGGAATTCCCTGCCCCTTGCGCGTGATCGAACGCCGTCCGGTCACCGACCCCGAATAGGCATCGGCGAATAGCGTCGCGACATCGACATCGAGGCCCTTGGCGAGCCCCACGATCTTTTCGTAGGTCGGCGACAACTGCCCGTTCTCGATCTTCGACAAGGCCGAGACCGAGATCCCCGAACGCACGCTGAGATCCTTCAACGTAAGCTCGGCCGTCGCGCGCAACGATCGCACGCGCGCGCCCAGATCGAATTCCGGCGCGGGATCCGCGACGGTCGACGCTGCGTGACGTTGGGAATTCGGTTTACGGAGCGCCATGTTCCGGGCCATTAATTGCTTTACCAGACATGAAATTTCGTATACGAGAAATTCAAGTTTGGGAAGTACAATTTGCGTCACGTCGAGCGAAAAAGGGGCAATACGATGGCAGCCAAGAGGAACGCGCGCGCGAAAAAATCAGCCAAGACCGCGGGCAAGGCGCCGGCGCGCTTCAAATTCGACAAATCGATCGGCGCGCAGATCATCCGCTACGGCAAATTCGTCGTCGATCGCGGCTACATCCATAACAGCCTCGGCAATATCGCCATTCGCGTAGCGTGCGACGGCCACCCGCATGGTGTGGCCTACACCAAGCATTCGGGCGTGTCGCTGGAGGAGATGACGATGGACAACGTCGTCGTCACCGACATTCCGACCGGCAAGCTGATCTACGGCAGCGTGCCCACCAGCGTCGGTCACAAGCTGAACCGCGAGATCTTCCGTCTGCGGCCCGACGTCAACGCCGTGATCCACGTCCATCACGACGAGACGATCGCCTTCCTCGCCAGCAAGGCGTTCAAGGAGATCAAGGCGGTTTCGCTCGAATATCCCTATGTGATGGCCAAGCCCGCCTTCATCGTCCCCTCGCATCTCGACGTCGAAATGGACGTCGAGCCGCTCAAGGATTTCGTGCAAGGCACGAACTCGCTGGTGATGGTGCGTCACGGCATGACCTGCTTCGGGCGCAACGTGTCGGAGGCGTATCACCGCCTGAACACACTGACGTCCGAAGTGCGCCGGAACTTGCTGATCGAGCAGATTTGCGCGCTGAAGAAAACGAAGGGCGAGTATCTGTCGCAGAAGGATATCGACTGGATGTACGGCTACGCCGAAGACGTCATCTATCCGAACAAGCAGTAACCAGACACGAAGGGAGTAACGGCATGACGTCGATCGTCGCGCGCGAATACTGGGTGAAGAAGGGCGAAGCCTCGCTCTACGTCTATCGCAAATTCGCCGAAGGAACGCCCAAGGGTGCGGCGCCCGTGCTGTTCCTCATTCACGGCTCGTCGCTGTCGGCGATACCGAGCTACGATCTGAAGATTCCGGGCGAAGACGATTACTCCGTGATGGATTATTTCGTCCGCCTGGGCTTCGACGTGTGGACGATGGATCACGACGGCTATGGCCGCTCCTCGCGCACGTCGAGCAATGGCGACATCGCCGCGGCGATCGACGATCTCGACGTCGCGATGCCGCTGGTCGAGAAGGAATCCGGCCGCGCCAAGGCGACGGTGTTCGGCCAGTCGGGCGGCGCCGTGCGCGCCGCCGCCTACGCCGAACAACGTCCCGAGCGCGTCGAACGCCTGGTACTCGACGGGTTCGTGTGGACCGGCAAGGGCTCGCCCACGCTCGAAAAGCGGCGCGAGCGGCTCGACGAATGGCGCGCGAGCAACACGCGCAAATTCGATCGTGCGTTCTTCGAGACGATCTTCAATCGCGACCACCCCGCCTTCGGCGATCCGCGTGTTGCGTCGTTCTGGGCGGATTACGAAACGGCGCTGGGCGATTCCTTCCCGACCGGCACCTATCTCGACATGTCGGCCAATTTGCCCAAGGCCGATCCGACCAAGATCCAATGCCCGGTGCTGGTCATCCGCGGCGAGTTCGACGGGATCGCGACCGACGACGATCTGATCGAATTTTTCCGCTTGCTGCCGAACAAGGACAAGCATTTCTCGCTGATGGCGGGACAAGCACATGTCGGGCCGCAAGCCATCAATCGCCATCGCTTCTTGCATGTCATGAAAGCGTTCCTGACCCTGCCGCAACGCCGGGACGCGCTCGCCCCGTCCGCCTGACAGGCGCCGAGACCCGCGAAAAAGGCCTCGGTCCACGACCGGGGCCTTTTTCATTGCGACGCGACGATCAAGATTCTGATCGAGTGCTGAAAGCACCATCCCACGCGCGATACCTCGCCTTGCTTGCATTTCGGAACAGATGTCCCGTATATGGGACAAATGGTCAAGCCCAAGCCCCCCTCCGCCGCCAACCGCGAACGCGGCATCGAACGCGTGTTCCACCTGTTTGCGCATCTGCACGAACGGCGCGGACCGATCCGTATCGCCGATTTGCCCAAGGCGATCGGGGCCCCCCGCTCCACCGCCTATACGCTGGTGCGCATGCTGACGAATGCGGGGCTGCTGGAAAGCGTGGATGGCGGCAGCACCGTTTATTTCGGCAAGCTGATGCATATCTACGGACAGGATTACGTTCGCGAGAACGATCTCGTCCGGCGCGGTCAGGAAGCGGCCGAACGCTTGGCGCGCGAAACCGGCGAGACGACGGAGCTGTGCATGCTCCATCACGATCGTCAGGCGATCATCCATACGAGCCAAGGCACGCGGCCCTTCCGTGTGACGTCGGAGATCGGCGCGCGGATACCGATTCCGTGGACCGCATCGGGGCGTTTCCTGCTGTCGCATCTTTCCGACGACGAAGTGCACGACCTGTTGAAATCCGAGGATTTCGTGCTGCCCGATGGGCGCAAGACGACGCTCGAGGATTTTCTGCGCGACCGGCGTAAGGCCGAGCGCGACGGGATCTGCGTGACGAAGGGTCTCATCACCGCGTTCACGCAATGCTTGGCCGCACCCGTGCGCCGCGAAGGCCGCGTCGCCGCGACGCTGTGCTTCGTGGTGCCGATCGACGTCGACGAAGCGCGGCTCGACGCGCTCAAAACGATGCTGAAAGCCGACGCGAGCAAGCTGTCGCTACCCACGCGCGCCTGAATCTCCACACGACCGGCGGACGGCGATGACGCGCTCACATAGGTAAGCGCGAAGGGCCTTGCTTTTCCCGCAAGGCTTGGACATCATCTTGTATAAGAAACGACTGTCTCATATACAAGACGAATGGTATAACCCATGACCGAACCCGCCCGCCTCTCCGTCGCCGATATCCGCGAACGGATCGCGCGCCTGCCGCGCCTGGATATTGCGCTCAAGAACACGCCGCTTGAAGAGGCGAAGAATCTTTCGAAGCTTCTCGGCGGTCCGCGCATTTTCGTGAAGCGCGACGATTTGACCGGCGTGGCGCTGGGCGGCAACAAGCTGCGCAATCTCGAATTCCGCATGGCCCATGCGATGAAGGATGCCCCCGACACGGTCATCGTCGGGCTCGATCTGCAATCGAACTCGGCGCGCCAAACCGTGGGTGCGTGCAACAAGCTCGGCCTCAAGACCATCCTGGTGCTGGAAGGCAAGCGCCCGAACATGGTGCAGGGCAATCTGCTGGTCGATTACTTGCTCGGCGCCGACGTGCACTTTGCCGACGACCGCGATCATCAACGCCGCCTGCTCGACTCGCTCGCCGCCGATGTGCGTAAGGCCGGCGGACGGCCGCATATCCTCAACGACAATCCGATGTTCGATGTCGCGTCGGCCGTCGCCTATCTCGAAACGACGATCGAGATCGTCGATCAATTGGCGGCACTCGGGCTGAAGCCCAATTGCTTCTATATGTCGTCGAGCGGCAAGGGCCAGGCCGGCATGGTGCTGGCGCAAAAGCTGCTGGACGTACCCTTTGTCATGCACGGCGTGACGGCGACGGACGAATTCCATATCCCCTCGCGCACCGCCGCGATCGCCAACGAGACGAGCAAGGCGATCGATCTGGGGATCGAAATCGCGGAAAGCGACATCGTCAATTTCGACGGCTTCGTCGGCAAGGCCTATGGCGTGCCCAGCGACGCCGGCAACGAAGCCGTGCGCATCTTCGCCCGCACGGAAGGCATCGTGCTCGACCCGATCTACACCGGCAAAGCGGCCGCGGGCTTGATCGCCCATATCCGCGAAGGCCGCTTTGCCAAAGACGACGTGGTCGTGTTCGTCCATACCGGCGGCACGCCGGCGATCTTCACCTGGAATTCGCTTTGGGCCTGATCGACGGCCCGTCCATCAACCAAAATCGATCAAGGAGAGGCAACATGAAACGCAGACACTTCCTCGCCGCCGCCGGTGCGGCTTCCGTCGTCGGCGCGACGGGCTTCAGCTTGCGCGCGCAAGCGCAGGCCGCGTCCGGCACGATCACGTTTGGCCAGAGCACCGCGATCCTGACGCTCGATCCCGCGCGCGGCGCCTTCACCGCCTATCCGGGCGGCTACGAAGCCGCCTTGGCGATCTTCGACCGTCTGCTCGATTTCGACGCCGATATGAAGATCGTGCCGCAGCTCGCCACGAGCTACACGATGAGCGCCGATCTCAAATCCTGCGAATTGAAACTGCGCGCGGGCGTGAAGTTCCACGACGGCACTTCCTGCGACGCCGCCGCCGTGAAGCTCAATCTCGAGCGCATGATGGACAAGCAGCGCAACCCGACCAACCGGCCGCTATGGGATCCGATCGTCGCGATCGAAACGCCGGATGCCGGCACAATCGTCATCAAGACCAGCGCACCGTTCGCGCAGCTGCCGAACACGCTCGCCCATGGTTCGGGCGCCATCGTCTCCCCCGCCGCGCTGGCCAAGTTCGGCGATACGGGGATTGCGCAGAATCCGGTCGGCGCCGGCCCTTATAAGGTCGGTTCGTTCAAGCCCGGCCAGGAGCTGACGCTGGAAGCCTTCGATGGCTACTGGGGCGGGAAGCCGGGCGCGAATTCGATCGTGTTCCGCTTCATCGCGGAACCCGCGACGCGCATCAACGCGCTGACGACCGGGGCCGTGCAGGTCATCGACAACGTGCCCGTCCAGCTCGTGCAGCAGATCCAGCGCACGCCGAATGCGGAGATCGTTCGCCGCCCCGGCCTGCGCCCGATGGGCCTCGCCTTCAACCTGACGCGCGGGCCCCTCACCGATGTGCGCGTGCGTCAGGCGATCAACCTCGCCGTGCCCGTCGCCACGATCGCCGAGCGCGTGTTCTTCGGTTTCGCCAAGGCGCCGGACTCGCCGCTCGCCTTCGATGCGATCGGCTACAAGAAGGTCGCCCCCTTGGCGTTCGACCAAGCCAAAGCGAAGGAGCTACTTGCCGCCGCCGGTTACAAGCCGGGTGCGGACGGCACGCTCGCCAAGGATGGCGCGAAACTCGAGCTTTCCTTCTTCGTGCCGGACGGGTTGTTCCCCGGCGACGTGCCGGTGGCCGAAATCATCGCCGCGTCGTTGAAGCAGGTCGGTATCGCCACCGCGATCAACAAGATCGAGCGCGGCGCCTATTGGGACCACCTGCGTCAGGACAAAGCCAATCTCAAATGGGATATGGCGATGTTCGGCTTCAACCCGTCGAACGCGTCGGGCACTTATCATCTTGCCTCGCTGTTCAAGTCGAACAAGAACGACGACGACAAGCCCGATGTGTGGAATATCGGCCGCTACAAGAACGCCAAGGTCGACGAATTGTTGACCACGGCCGACAGCGCGCCGACCGATGCCGCACGCATGGCGGCGTTGGGTGAAGCGCAAACGCTGATCTGGAGCGACGCGCCCTATCTGTGGCTCCAGATCAACGAAAACGTCAGCGCGGTCCGCAAAGGCCTTGCCGGCGTGTCGGTCATGCCGATCGTGTTCACGTCGCTGGAAACGTCGGAGCTGATCAAATACGCGGCGAACACGTTCCTCGCCGCCAAGATCACCTTCATCAACGAAGTCGCCGATCTGTGCGAGAAGGTCGGCGCCGACGTGCACGACGTCGCCAAGGGTATCGGTCTCGATGGGCGCATCGGGAAGAAGTTCCTGCATCCCGGCCCCGGCTATGGTGGCTCGTGCTTCCCGAAGGATACGCTGGCCCTGGTCAAGACCGCGCAGGATTACGGCAGTCCGCTGCGCATCATCGAAACGGTCGTCGACATCAACGACAAGCGCAAGAAGGCGATGGCCACGCGCGTCGTTGCGGCGTGCGGCGGCTCGGTGAAGGGCAAGACGGTTGCGGTCCTCGGCCTCACCTTCAAGCCGAACACCGACGATATGCGTGATTCGCCGTCGCTCGATATTCTGCCCGCGTTGCAGGCGGAAGGCGCCAAGGTCGTCGCCTACGATCCCGAAGGCATGCACGAAGCCAAGTCGATGCTGCCGGGCGTCGAGCTCGCCAAGGACGCCTATTCGGCGATGGAAGGGGCGGATTGCGCGCTCATCATCACCGAATGGAACGAGTTCCGCGCGTTGCAGCTCGACCGCGTGAAGAAACTCCTCAAGAAGCCGGTGATCGTCGATCTGCGCAATTGCTACGCGCCGGCCGACATGAAGGCCGCCGGGTTCGAGTACACGTCGATCGGCCGTCCGGCGACCGCAACGGGCGCGGAGGCTGGCTGATGGCGTTCCGCCACACGTTCGAAGCCACGGTCCTGCGCGAATACGACGTGCGCGGGATTGTCGGTAAAACCTTATCCGCTGCCGATGCCTATGCGGTCGGTCGCGGCTTCGGCTCGGCGATCGTCGCCAAGGGCGGCAAAACCGTCGCCGTCGGCTGGGACGGGCGGCTTTCCTCGCCCGAATTGTCGGGCAAGGTGATCGACGGCCTGATCGATTGCGGCCTCGACGTGCGCAAAGTGGGGCTTGGCCCCACGCCGATGCTCTATTTCGCCGCGCGCGATCTGGGCCTCGACGGCGGCGTGATGATTACGGGCAGTCACAATCCGGCCGACTATAACGGCTTCAAAATGGTGATCGGCAAAGCCTCGTTCTGGGGTGCCGATATCCAGGCGATGGGCAAGGCCTGCGCCGAAGGCAAGGTCGCGTCCGGCAAGGGCACGGCGAGCGACGTGGACGTACGCGCGGCTTACGTGGCGCGTCTGCTGCGCGATTTTCCCAAGGACGGCAAAAAGCTGAACGTCGTGTGGGATGCGGGCAACGGCGCCATGGGCCAGGTGATGGTCGATGTCTGCGCCAAGCTGCCCGGCACGCATACGCTGCTGAACGCCGAGATCGACGGGCGCTTCCCCGCCCACCATCCCGATCCGACGGTCGCCAAGAACCTCGTCCAGTTGCAGGATGCGGTCGCGGCGAAGAAGGCCGATCTCGGCATCGCCTTCGACGGCGACGGCGATCGTATCGGCGTGGTTGATGGCAAGGGGCGCATCCTGTGGGGCGATCAACTCGTCGCCGTCCTGGCGTCGGAAATCCTCGCGCGCCTGCCGGGTTCGACGATCATCGCCGACGTGAAGGCGAGCCAGGTGTTGTTCGACGAGATCGCGCGCCTGGGCGGCAAGCCGCTGATGTGGAAGACCGGCCATTCGATCATCAAGACCAAGATGGCCGAAACCGCCGCCCCGCTCGCGGGCGAAATGTCGGGCCATATCTTCTTCGCCGATGGCTGGTACGGCTTCGACGACGCGATGTATGCGGGGTTGCGCCTGCTGGCGATCCTCGCGAAGTCATCCGATAGCCTCGCCGAAATTCGCGACCGTTTGCCGACCGTCATCAACACGCCGGAGCTGCGCTTCCCGTGCTCGGAAACGCGCAAGCGCGAAGTGGTCGAGGAAGTGCGCGGCCGTCTCGCCGCCGAGGGCGCCGACGTGAACCCGGTCGACGGCGTGCGCGTCAACGGCCCCGACGGCTGGTGGCTGTTGCGCGCGTCGAACACGCAGGACGTGCTGGTCGCGCGCTGCGAATCGAAAACCGAGGCGGGGCTTGCGCGTTTGCAGGCAACGCTCGAATCTCAGCTTGCCCGGTCGGGCATCGAACTGCCGTCCGATGCGGCGTCCGGACACTGATATGTCTTCTCTGAAATTCTTTTTCTACGGCACGCTGATCGATCCCGCCGTGCGCCGTGCGGTGCTAGGCGGCAAGGCGCCCAAACGCGTGGAGGACGCCACGCTGCTCGGCTGGCGCCGGCGCAAGGCCGAACGCGTGACCTTTCCCGTGGTCGTCGCCGATGGCCGCGCGAAGACGCCGGGCGTATTGGCGCTGGACGTGACGCCCGAAGCCAAGGCGTTGCTCGACGCCTATGAAGGCAAGGGCTATCGCGCGGAATCCTGGGTCGTCGAGCGCGCCGACGGCAAGCGCCTGCAGGCGCTGGTCTATGTGCCCGACGGCAGCGGAGCGGTGCGCGCCTCGGATACGTCGTGGGACTTCGAGGAATGGCGCACGACTCATAAACCCGCCTTTCTCGCGCGTCTCAAAACCACGAAGACCGCACCGCGCGGGCGCTGACGGCGAATCTTTCTTCGCTTTCATCGGCTTGCGGGATCGAATCGCTTTCGCGGCCGCGCCGAAACGTCGGAATTTCGCGCGTCGCGGCGTTTTACCGAGAGGCGATCCGCGCGCTTGGGGCGCGTCGTTCGCCGCATCGCGGCCGATTTCCGTTGCCCCGATTTCGCGTGGCCGTTTGCTGCGTGCCGCCGAAAACAATCCTTCGTTTCTTCGCTCAAGCGCCGTGCGCAAATCTTCGACGGCGCAGGGGCGGTGGGGGTGAGGATTAAATTCCTATCTGCGCGAAAATGGGAATTTAATCCTATTATAAAATAAGTTGTTCTTGTTTCTGGATGCATCGATCCTGAGCGCCTCTCGTGTCGCTCAGGAGTGTTTCGATGTCCTTCTCCATCCCCACTTGGCTCAAACAAGACGACGATTTGATGCTCGGCGATCGGCCGGGTTCGGGCGATTGGTTCGCGCTGTCCGACGAGGTCGGGCGCGGCCGCACCAATCATCGCCGCGACGTGATCAAGGTCGAAAGCCTGTTGAACCAAGCGGGCTTGTTCGATTTGGAGCGGCTGGATGGGCCGTGGGGCTACGCCAATGAGCGCTTGGACGCGCCGATCAAGGAATATCAGAAGCGCAACGGCCTGAAGGTCGATGGGTTCCTGCGCCCGGATGGCGAAACGATCAGCCGCTTCCGCGAAGATTACGGCGATATTTTCGCCAACTTCCCGGCCCCCACGCCGGCGATGGCCGATGCGCATCATGCGCTGCGCGAGAAGGGCGAGGACGGGCTGCTGGTCGATCGCTGGCCGGAACTGAAGATCAATCCGCATCGACGCCTCGATCCCCTGGCGGCCAAGGCCGGGTTCGACGAATGGAACGAAAGCTGGGCGAAGTACGCCGCCTCGGCCAATGGCTCGTTCGAGGGTATTCCGGCGGAGCTCAAGAAATACATCGATCAGGATCCCATGCGCGGCATCATGCAGGCGCGCGACATGACCCAGCGCTGGGACGCGCTCCGCCCCGGCGAGGGCAACAAATTCGCTCGCGCGATGCTCCAGGCGCTGGACGGAAAGCCCGAATACCAGAGTGCCTATCTCGCGAGCGAAATCCCCCAAGGACCGCCGATCGGCACGCCGCGCGGGGATGCGGCGCAGCGCTACGCGGCGATGGTCGAAGAAGGGCGGGCGGAACGCGCGACCGACGCCCAGCAAGTGGCGCAAGCGCCGGAGACGATACCGGCGGAACCGCCCACTCAGATCGCGATGGGGCCTGGAACCGTGCGGGGGCCGGATGCACCGATTCCGCCATTCCCCGACTTCACCAAACTCGCGGACGAAGATCTTCAGGCGATTCTCCGCCAGTCAGACCGTGATCTGAAGGAGATCGACATAAAAATCGAAGAATCGCGCGCGCGTTTAGGGAATGCTGCTGACGAAGTGAAAAATGTAAATGATGGCTTCGTTGATGGAATTCCCGCTGCGGCCGCAAGCGGCGCAACAAGCGATACAATTCAGGAGCCAATGCTACAAGGAATTGGCGCGCGAATCGCCGCCGGTGCTGTTCGCGGTGCCGTTGCTGGTGCGCCATTGACGGTGCCTGGGATGCTTGGCGGTGCCGCGATCGGCGCGGGGACGGCGGCTGTTTTCGAGAACATGAAGAAAGACGTGAATTTGGCGAAGCCCCTGGAAGAAGAAAATCGGGCGAAATTCGAGCTCCGCCGATTGGAAGGCGAACGGAAAGCCTATGACCAATGGCTCGCGAAAATTCAACAAGAGCTCGCTAAGCGAAATGAGATCGTTCGCGACGCGATCTCGCGCGGAGCGTAGCAACCGTCATTTCGTGCGAGTACCGCAGTTTCGAGATTTGACGTGTTCGTAGCTTTCGATGGCACGCCTTTGGTCATTCTCAGAGAAGTGGAAGCGGCCTTTTGCGAACACCATTGCAAGAAAGTCGCTTTGGATACCCTCTTGGTCGTCCAGCCAAGCCAATGACCAAGCGATCGTCACCGGGTCGGGTTGGGTAAGTTGATCGGAGAGGTAAAGCTGTGCCCGCAATCGTATTGCCTCCGCATGGCCGCAATCGGCAGCGGCTTCAAGGTACATATCGCGGTGCCGGCCTTTCGGCAGATCGACGCGTCCCAACCGGCCGACTTTATCCATCATCAGATTTCCGGGGAATTCATCGATCTTAAGGAGTTGAAATAGCAGCAGGTTGAGATATGCGCGTTCGGCTTGCGCCGCGATCGTGGGGCGCGAGAGGACATGATCAATCCGTTCTATGATCGGCGTCCACTTGTCGAGACTGCGGAATCGAGCGCGTTCTTGAACGACGGCCGGCAAAAGGGGTTCCCAATCGGGTGGAACCTTTTTATGGGCAGCGAAGTAATCCATCACAATCGCGGCGGAAATCGGGAATTCACGCACCGCACGTGCGCCCTCGCCATGCATCGAAAGCGCAAGAACATACTCGATAAACAGCGTTTCACCCGCCCCTTTGGTGAGGGCGGATTCGATCATCGCCCGGCCGACGGATTGATCTTTGGGGTGGCACGCGCCCTGATAGCGGGAAAACCCTTCATAGGCTTCGAGCGACGCTCGCCAATGTCTGGCGCGCCGAATGGCCCGTGCGTGCCATTGCGCGCAGATTTCGGCTGTTGCCGGTGCGTCAACGATCAAATAAACGGGCGCGTCGAAAGATGGGCGCGGTAGCTGATCGACGATGACGCCTGCGACGGCGACACCGGCCAAAGCGGCGAGGGCGAACCAGGCTTTTTTCATGTGCGCGAGTTTTGCGCAGGAAATGCAACCGCGTCAATTGGGCGCCTGACAAAAAGAAAACCCCGGCGCAGGGAATTCCCGCACCGGGGTTTGCGTTGCTGTGAAGAATCTGCGCGTTAGCGCAGCGCGCGGTTGGTCGCCGACGTCACGGCCTTGAGCGAGGCGGTGACGATGTTGGAATCGACCCCCACGCCGAACAGCGTGCGTCCGCCGACCTTGGCTTCGACGTAAGCGGCGGCTTTCGCCTTGGCGCCGTCGCCGCCCTTGATCGCGTGTTCGCGATAATCGACCACGTCGATCGGCACGCCCGCCGCACGGCTCAGCGCGTCGACATAGGCCGCGATCGGCCCATTGCCTTCGCCCGACAGCGTCGTTTCCTTGCCGTCGACGCGGACCTTGGCGTCGATCTTGCGCTCGGTACCCGATTTGGTCGGCAGCGTCGTGTGCTCGACGAAGCCGAACTTGCCGCCTTCGAGATACTCGGCCGCGAAGGCGTCGTAGATGTCCTTGGCGGAGAGTTCCTTGCCCGTCGTATCGGTCACGCGCTGTACGACTTGCGCGAATTCGATCTGCAGGCGGCGCGGCAATTCCAGGCCGTAATCGGTTTCGAGCAGATAGGCGATGCCGCCCTTGCCCGATTGCGAGTTGACGCGGATGACCGCTTCGTAGCTGCGGCCCAGATCCTGCGGATCGATCGGCAGATAGGGCACTTCCCACAGGCCGGTATTCGACTTGGCTTGTGCGGCGAAGCCCTTCTTGATCGCGTCCTGGTGCGAGCCCGAGAAGGCGGTGAACACCAACTCGCCGCCATAGGGATGGCGCGGATGCACGGGCAATTGGTTGCAGTATTCGACCGTGCGCACGATCTCGTTAACGTCGCTGAGGTCCAGCTTCGGGTCCACACCTTGCGTGAACAGGTTCAGCGCCAAATTCACGACGTCCACGTTGCCCGTGCGCTCGCCATTGCCGAACAACGTGCCTTCGACGCGGTCGGCACCCGCCAGCACGCCCATTTCGGCGGCAGCGACACCCGTGCCCCGATCGTTATGCGGATGCAGCGACAGAATATAGCGGTCGCGATGCTTCACGTTGCGCGCGAACCATTCGATCTGGTCGGCGTAGATATTGGGCGTCGCGGCTTCGACTGTCGCGGGCAGATTGAAGATCATCCGGTGCTGCGCGGTCGGGCCCCATTCGTCCATCACCGCCTCGCAGATTTCCTTGGCGAAATCGAGCTCGGTCTGGGTGAAGCTTTCGGGGCTGTATTGGAATACGATCTCGGTTTCCGGCACCGTCGGCACCAGGCGCTTGACCGTTTTCGTGCCCTTCACCGCGATATCGACGATGCCCGGCCGGTCGAGCGCGAACACCACGCGGCGCTGCACGGTCGAGGTCGAGTTGTAGAGATGCACAACCGCGCGCTTGGCGCCCTTGATCGCCTGGAAGGTGCGCTCGATCAATTCGTCGCGCGCCTGGGTCAGCACCTGGATCGTCACATCGGCGGGGATCGCTTTCTCGTCGATCAGCTGACGCACGAAATCGAAATCGGTCTGCGAGGCGGCGGGGAAGCCGACTTCGATTTCCTTGAAGCCCAGGCGCACCAGCAGATCGAACATGCGGCGCTTGCGCTCGGGGCCCATCGGCTCGACCAGCGCTTGGTTGCCGTCGCGCAGATCGACCGAGCACCACATCGGCGCCTTGTCGAGCGTGCGGGTCGGCCATTGGCGGTTCGGCAAATCGATCGGCGCGAATTGGCGATATTTGGAGACGTTCTTCATCGTGGTCATTTTGGCGGTTCCGTCGAATTCAAAGTGAAGGGCAGGGCGAAAACGATCTCAGCGCGTAAGTCGCGCGAGCGCCAAAGCCACGGGGGCCAAGTGGGGACGGTCGGGGATCATGGGACGATGGAATTTCCGGTGGTGGCGAGACGAAACGGCGAAAGGCCCGCTTGGCTCCCGTCCTGGCCGGACGGGGCGGGATCAAATAAGTCGAAGCGCCGTAAGTCGGAATTCCATACTCCATGCGTAACCCAGGCGCGGGCTGTGGGTCAAGCGGCCGTTTGCTGGCACGGAAACTGCTGAATTCGCGTCGGTTTCACCCTTCACAGGAGCCCCCCGATGCGCAATCTGCTCAAAACCCTCGCCTTCGCCGGTGCGTTTGCCCTGGCGGCGGGCAGTGCGATCGCCCAACAGCCGACCACGATCCGCTTCACGTTGGGCTGGAAAACCCAGGGTTCGGACGCGGCATTCTTCGTGGCGCGCGACAAAGGCTATTTCGCGCGCGAGGGCCTGAACGTGGTCATCGACCAGGGCGAAGGTTCGGGCGCCACGATCACGCGCATCATGGGCGGCGCCTACGATGCCGGCTTCGGCGACATCAACGCGATCATCCAGAACGCGGCATCGTCGCCCGGCCTAGCGCCGGTGATGGTGTTCCAGATGTGGACGCAGCCGCCCTTCGCCGTGGTCGCGCGCAACGCCAGCGGCATCAAGACGATCAAGGATTTCGAAGGCAAGACGCTGGGTGGTGCCCAAGGCACGCCGACCACGCGACTGATGCCGGTCTTCGCCAAGGTCAACAATCTCGATCTTTCCAAGATCAAGTTCACGACCATGGCGCCCAATCTGCAAGAACCGATGCTGATCCAAGGCCATATGGATGCGGCGATGGTGTTCAACATCACCAGCTACTTCAACTTGATCGGTCTCGGCCAGGACCCGGACAAGGATTATACGTGGTTCTCGTTCGGCGATTTCGGTATGGACCTCTACTCGAACGGGTTGATGGTCTCGCAGAAACTGCTGAAGGAAAATCCCCGCGCGGTGCAAGGCCTCGTGCGCGCCGTCAGCCAAGCGACGATCGATGTCGGCAAGGATATCGGCGGCGCCATGGAGTCCGTGAAGAAGTTCGACCAGTTGGTCGATATTCCCGTCGAGCAACGCCGCCTGCGCTTCGCCTACGAAAAGCTGATGATCTCGGCCGAAGCGAAGGAGATCGGCGCGGGCGACGTGAAGGACGACCGGTTGGCGCGCTCGATCGACATGGTCGTGCAGGGTTATGGCTTGACCCGCACGCCCGTGCCGTCGGAGATTTTCAACCGCTCATTCTTGCCGCCGCGTGCCGAGCGCGAGCTGGTCTATCTCACGAACTGAGGACAAGCCCATGACCGGAACGCGCCCGCTGAAAATCACCGGCGGGCGCGTTCTCGATTCCAAAACAGGGCTGGCGCCGCACGCCGATATTCTGGTCGTCGATGGGGCCATTGCCGAAATCGGCACGATCGATGCGCAAGCGGCCGAAACGCTCGACGCATCCGACCGGCTGTTGATCCCCGGCCTAATCAACTCGCACACCCATGCGCATGGCGGGTTGGGGCGTGGTGCGGTCGCCGATCGCGTACCTCTCGAATTGTTCCTCAACGGCAACGGTGCCATCAACGGCTCGCGTACGCTGGAGGACAAGTATATCTCCGCCGCTCTGTCGGCGGTCGAATCGATCCGGCGCGGCTGCACGGCGGCCTTCGATCTGTTCGTCGAGATTCCGGCCCCGTCGGTCGAGGGCGCGCATGCGGTGGGCCAAGCCTATGCCGATGCCGGCATGCGCGCGGTCGTCGCCCCCATGCTCGCCGACCGCACGCTGTTTCAAGCCTTCCCCGCATTGCTCGACGCGATCCCGGAGCCGCATAGATCGAAGGCCGCCGCGATGGCGATGCAGGGTTTCGAGGTCAGTCTTGCGACATTGCGCCGGACGATCGAGACGTGGCCGCATGATCGATCGATGGTGCGCCCTGGCGTGGCGCCGACCATTCCGCTGCATGCCAGCGACGAATTCCTGATCGCCGCCTCGCGCCTCGCGCGTGAAACCGGTTTGCGCTTCCAAACCCATCTTTGCGAGTCGAAGCCCCAAGCCATCGCCGCGCGCGCGCGTTACGGCTGCACGATGGTCGAACATCTCGATCGCCTCGGCGTGCTTGGCCCTGAGTTCAGTGGCGCGCATGGGATTTGGCTCGAGCCCGACGACATCAAACGCCTCGCGGCGAATGGCTGCGCGGTCGCGCATAACCCGCCCAGCAATCTGCGTTTGGGTTCGGGTGTTGCCGCCGTGCGCGAGATGATGGATGCGGGTCTGTGTGTCGGCATCGGCACCGACGCGACGAACACGTCGGACGGGCAGAATATGTTCGAGGCGACGCGCCTCGCGTCGTTCCTGTCGCGCTTGCGTGGACCCGATTTCGAACGCTGGCTGTCGGCCGACGAAGCTTTCGCGTTGGCAACCGAAGGCTCGGCGGCGCTGCTCGGCTTCGACAAGATCGGCAAGCTCGCGCCGGGTTATGCCGCCGATATCGTGTTCCTGCGTCTCGACGCGCCGAATTTCGTGCCGTTCCGAAATCCGATGACGCAAACCGTGTTCGGCGAGTCCGGCGCTTCGATCGACAAGGTGATGATCGCGGGCCGCACGGTGTTGGCCGACGGCAAGTTGCTGACGATCGACGAAGCCGCACTGCGCCGAAAAGCGGAAGCGGCCGCCGCACGCCTCGACGCGGTCAATGCGGGCGCGGCGAGTGCCGCCGCCGAGATGTCGAAATTCGTCGGCACGTTCTGCCTCGCGCATGGTTCGGCGCCGTGCCCGGTGCATCGGCGCATGGAAGACGCGCCATAATTGCCCAAGACAAACGGTTGCGCTGTTTCGGCGTCGAAAAGATTGCCCGCGCTAGTCGTTTGCGCGGGCCTGTGCTACTGACTTGCGCACAACATCAAAAACACCGCCGCGCTTTCGCGGCGGCAGCGTGAGGAACATGGCCAACAAACCGCTTTCCGCAAAAACGCGCGTGGCACTGTCGAAAGTCAGCGTCGCGACCCTGTCGACCGCCCTGATGAAGAAGGGCTTCCGCAACGTCGTCATGCAGGGCGTGACGCCCGTCGCCCCGGTCGGCAAGCGCCGCCCCAATATGGTGGGCGAGGCATTCACGCTGCGCTACATCCCCGCGCGCGAAGATCTGGACGTGATCTCCGGCTTCGCGGGCCGCAAGCACCCGCAGCGCGTCGCGGTCGAACAATGCCCGCCGGGCTGCGTGTTCGTGATCGACTCGCGCAAGGATCCGCAGGCCGCGTCGGCCGGCAATATTCTCGTCACGCGCCTGATGAAGCGTGGCGTTGTGGGCGTGGTCACCGATGGCGGTTTCCGCGATACGCCGGCGATCGTCGAATTGGGCTTCCCGGCTTACGCCAATCGCCCGTCCTCGCCGACGAACCTCACGCGCCATCACGCGCTCGACATCGACAACCCGATCGGTTGCGGCGACGTGGCCGTCTATCCGCGCGACGTGATCGTGGGCGACGGCGAAGCGGTCGCGGTGATTCCCGCGCACTTGGCCGATGAGATCGCCGAAGAAGCGACGCGCATGACGGAGTTCGAAAACTTCGTCGAGAAGCGCGTGATGAAAGGCCAGTCGATCTTCGGCCTCTATCCGCCGGAAGCGGAGATGAGTGCCGCCTTCGCGGCCGAGCAGAAGAAGAAAAAGCGCAAATAAACCCGCGTTCCGCCGCGATATCGGCGGTTCGGACGAACGAAGGCCGGCGGGCATCCCGCCGGCCTTTTTTGTTTTCCGCAGGTGGTATCCGGAGAGGCTTCAAACCAGGGGTTGACTCGAAGCTGTACTAGTATGGTAGTGCTTCAATTAAGCGATACGTGATCGCCTGGGGAGGCGCGCATCGATGCGGACGGGAACGGCAAGCGGCGGAAAGATCATGGCGAAGGCGGCGGCGTCCAAGCGCAAGCCCGTCTTCGTCGCCGAGCGCCGCATGACGATCGCCCAACAGGCCTATCAATTTCTGCGGCGCGAGATCGTCGATGGCCGGCTGGTGCCGCGCGCGCCATTGTCGGAAGCCGATCTTTCGGCCAGCCTGGGCGTCAGCCGTACGCCGGTGCGTGAAGCGCTTATCAAGCTCGCCGACGAAGGCTTGGTCGATATCTATCCGCAATTCGGCTCGTTCGTCGCGCCGATCGATCTGGCGGAAGTCTACGACAGCCAGTTCGTGCGCGAATCGCTTGAATGCGCGGCGCTGGGCGGCACGATCGACCGGCTGGACGCGGAAAGCGCCGCGCGCTTGCGCGGCTTCCTGGACGTGCAGCGCACGAGCAAGAAGGCCGGCGATCTGGACGCATTCTTTGGCGCCGACGAAGCGATGCACGCCTTCATGATGGCGATCGCCGGGCATCCGGCGGTTTGGCCGGTCGTCGAGAATGCGAAGGCGCAAATGGACCGTGTGCGCCATCTAATCATTCGTCGCGAGGTGAAGCTCGCCGCGATCCTGACCGAACATGCCGCGATCGTGGACGGCGTGATCCGTCGTGATTTGCGCGGCGCCACAGAAGCGTTGCGAACCCATCTGCGCGGACTGTTCGCCAGCGTCGAAGTGCTGATGGGCGAGAACAAAGGTTATTTCGTGGTCGAAGGCGAGGGGCCGCCGCGGCGCGCCCAACGCGACCGGAAATAGGCGCCGGTAAGAGGTCGATCCGGCGCGATCGTTGCGAACGTCAACCCAACCAAGAAAAACGGGAGGATAAAGATGCGGAAAATCACAATGCTTTGCGGCGCCTTGGCTTTGGCCATGTTCGCGGCCGCTTCGGCGGACGCCAAGTCGACGCTGCGTTTGGGCGCGGTGTTGGCGCCGACCGATCCATTGATGGTCGCGGCGCAGCAATTCAAGCGCGATGTCGAGGCGCGCACGAACAAGGAGGTCGAAGTTCTGCTCTTCCCGAACTCGCAGCTCGGCGACACGCAGAACATGATGGACCAAGCCCAGGCCGGCGCCAATGTGGGCACGTTCGTCGAAGGCTCGCGCATGGCGCCGTTCGTCCCGCAGTTCAACGCGCTGGTCGCCCCCTACGCGTTCAGCAGCGTTGACGAGTTGGCGAAGTTCGTCGAGACGCCGACCTTCGAAAAGTGGAACACGGAACTGGTCGGCAAAACCGGCCTGCGTCTGCTCTCGTTCAACTGGTACCAGGGCGCCCGGCACCTTCTGACCAAGAAGCCCGTCAAGGCGCCGGCCGATCTGCGCGGCGTGCGCATGCGCACGATCGGCGAACCGCTGTGGCTCAAGACGATCGGTGCGATGGGCGCTACGCCGACGCCGATGGCGTGGGCGGAAGTCTACCCGGCGATCCAGACGGGCGTCATCGACGGTGCGGAAGCCCAACCCGCGGCGATCCGTGGTGCACGCCTCTATGAAGTCGTCACCGACATCACCCTGACCGAGCACATCTATCTGATGAGCGGTTTGATCGTCGGCGAGAAGTGGCTGCAGTCGCTGCCCGCCGCCCATCGCCAGATCGTGATGGAAGAAGCCAAGAAGGCCGGCGCCTCGGCCCTCAAAGCCAACGTCGACCAAGCCGGCGAGATCTTCGACGAGATCCGCAAGCGCGGCGTGCGCGTAACGCAGGTCGATACGACCCCGTTCCGCGACGCCGTCAAGCCGATTTACGCCGAGCTCGGCTTGACCGCCGCGATCGACGAAGCCCGCAAGGCGATCGGCCAGTAACGCGAGCCTGCGCGCCGTCCGTCCCTTCGTCGGGGCGGACGGCGGTGCTGGACGAACACCAACGGGAATATCCGTCATGTGGGCCTCCATACTCGAAACGATCCGCAAGGCCGAGATGGCCGCTGCGGGAACGCTGCTCTGCCTGATCGTGGCGCTGGTCGTCGTCGCGTCGATCGGGCGCTATTTCGGATCGCCGGTCATCTGGGCGATCGAGGTGACGCAAGCCGCCTATGTGTGGCTGTGCATCTTCGCGGCCGATCTGACCCTCAAGAAAGCCGGACATTTCAGCGTCGATATGCTGGCGAACTTCCTGCCGGCCGGTGCGCGCCGCACGCTCGAGATTGCGAACGTCCTGATCGCGGGCGCGATGATCGCGGCGCTCGTCTATTACGGCTACCTCTTCGCGAAGGTCACGGGCATGCGTCCGCTGCCGATCACGGGCTTGTCGTCCGCCGTTGCGACAGCCGCATTGCCCGTCGGTTTCGCGCTGCTGCTGATCACGATGGTCGATCATTTGTTCAAGCGTCTGCGCGGCCAGGACATCCGTCCCGCCGACGACGAAGCACGCGAGGTGATGTGATGTTGACGCTCGTCGGACTTCTATTCGCCCTTTTCCTCGCGATGAACATGCCGGTGGCGTTCGCGCTGGCGCTCGCTTCCGCGCCCGCCTACATGTTCGGCGACTACATGCCCGCCTCCGTGGCGATCGAGCGCATGTACGCCGTCACGCAATCCTATCCGCTGCTCGCCGTGCCGTTCTTCATCTTGGGCGGCAATTTGATGAATACGTCCGGCATCACCGAAAGGCTGCTGCGCTTCGCGCGGCTGTTGACGGGCTGGATGGCTGGCGGGCTCGCGCAAGTCGCGGTCGTGCTGTCGATGCTGATGGGCGGCATTTGCGGATCGGCCGTCGCCGATGCGGCGATGGAAGCGCGTTTGCTCGGCCCCGCGATGATCAAGCGCGGCTATTCCAAAGGTTTCGCCGCCTGCGCGATCGCGTTCAGCTCGGTCATCACGGCCACGATTCCGCCGTCGATCGGGCTGGTG
>JAIUNH010000012.1 GCA_020161965.1 Pseudomonadota bacterium | reverse complement strand
CGTCGACGCCGCCGGTCAGAACCTTGCCGGACGACGGAACGACCGTGTTGTAGGCGCGGCCGAGACGGGTGATCGAATCGAGCAGGATGACCACGTCCCTGCCGTGCTCGACCAGCCGCTTGGCCTTCTCGATGACCATCTCGGCCACCTGCACGTGGCGCGCGGCGGGCTCGTCGAAGGTCGAGGACACGACCTCGCCCTTCACCGAGCGCTGCATGTCGGTCACTTCTTCCGGACGCTCGTCGATGAGCAGCACGATCAGATAAACCTCGGGATGGTTCATCGCGATCGAATGCGCGATGTTCTGCAACATCACCGTTTTGCCGACGCGCGGGGGCGCGATGATCAGCGCGCGCTGACCTTTGCCCAGCGGCGAGACCAGATCGACGATCCGACCGGTGATGTCGCGGCGCGGACCGGCCGGCGCGTTTTCCTTCTTCTCCGTCCGGCGGGCCGACAGCGTGCCCTTGAGGGCGATCGCTTCCTCGTCGCCTTGCGGGCGGCGCGACGCCTTTTTCGGGATCGGCGGCGGGGCCGCTTCGGGGCTGTCGTCCGTCACCTCGAGCTGCAAGCGCGAGGTCGGATAGAACGGCGTCAGGTTATCGAAATTGATGCGGTGGCGCGCGATATCCGGCTCGTCGAAATTGATCGCGCGCACGCTGGTCAGCGCGAAATAACGTTCGCCGTCCTTGGGCGCCTTGATCTGGCCGTCGACCGTGTCGCCGGTGCGCAGGCCGTGGCGGCGGATCAATTGCGGCGTGACGTAGATGTCGTCGGGGCCGGGCAGGTAGTTCGATTCCGGGCTCCGCAGGAAGCCGAACCCGTCGGACAGGATTTCCATAACGCCATCGCCATAGATGGCGACGTCGTTGTCGGCCATCCGCTTCAGGATGGCGAACATCATGTCCTGCTTGCGAAGGGCCGAAGCGCCCTCGATCTGCAGCTCTTCCGCGAAAGCCAGCAACTCCGCCGGCGTTTTGCGCTTCAATTCTTGGAGATTCATCGTCTTGGTGTTCCGCGAGGGGAGATGTCGGCCGAGGAGAGGATTCGAGGGCCCGCGCCCCCGCCGTATCCGATTTGAATTCGTCCTGTTTGGAAGGACCGAGCGGTCCCGATCGGGTCGCTCGAATAATCGAAGATATCGGCGGGAAAATCGGCCGCAGAACGCGGCCTCGAAGATAGGGGCGACCCCCATCCGCCATCCAATCTAGCGATTTCCCCGACCCTGTCAATCCCCCAAGCTGGGACAGGGGGTCGCAACCCCTTCGTTCAAAACGGTTTTACGATCACGAACAACACGATCAGGATCATCAGAAGGGTCGGGACCTCATTCTGGAACCGGTAAAACCGCGCGGGCCGCGTGTTGCGGTCGGCCTCGAAATCCTTGCGCCAGCGCGCCTGGGCGTGGTGGTGCCAGCTCAAAATCAGGACCAGCACGAATTTCGCGATCAGCCAGCCGGACGTCCAATCCTGGACGCTGGCCAGCAATAGGCCGAACACCCAAGTCGCGATCATCGCCGGGTTCATGATCGCGCGCAGCAAGCGGCGCTCCATGACTTTGAAGGTCTCGGACGTATGCGTGCCCGCCGGCGCCGCGCAGTGATAGACGAACAGGCGCGGCAGATAGAGCAGCCCCGCCATCCACGCCATCACCGACACGACGTGCAGCCACTTGATCCAGTCGTAAGCGACGTAGACGATTTCCTGGATGGTCTCGAGCACGACCGGTCCTTTCGAAAAATTCTCGCGCGACGAACGGAATGCCACTTGTCCGCCGCATTCGCGTGTTTCACTATATCCGCGCACCGAGCCGCGCAATATCCAACGACGCAATGCCGATCCGTCATGCGACAGGATCACGGGCATTAGGACGGGTGCCGAAGGACACCCTTCGTGAGATCAAGATGCGGCGCCATTCCGAATTTTTCACCCGCTGGGCGGGTGTCCTCGCCTTCCTGATCTTTGCTTTCGCCGCGGTTTCGCCCGCCGGCGCGCAAAGCCCCACGCGCAATATCGCCGTCTATGGCGATTCCCTTGCCGACGGCGTGTGGGACGCGTTCACCCGGACTTTGAAGCGCGAGCCCGGCGGCTGGACCGCGACACGGCGTTCGTCGATCGGCACGGGCCTGACGCGCTCCGACTTCGCCGCATGGCTCGACCAGATCGACGCCGATTTCGACGCGAACCCGGCGCGCCATGTCGTGGTCATGTTCGGCCTCAACGATCTGCGCGATTTCCGCGACGACCGGCGCGGGCGCGTCTACGGCACCGATTCGTGGAACGTGGCCTACGCCAAGCGCGTCGATCAGCTGATCGCGCGCTTGCGCGCCAAGGCGGATGACGTCGTGTGGATCGGCCTGCCGGTGTTCCGCAAGCCCGACCAGAACGACGGCGCCAAGCATTTGAGCTCGCTCTATGCCGAAGCGGCCGCGCGCGCGCGCATCGCCTTCGTGCCGATCTACGACGATTTCTTGGGGCCGGAGGGCGAGTTCACGACGCATCTGGCCAGTTCCGACGGGCGGCGCCTGCAAGTGCGCGGCGATGATGGCTTGCATTTCATCGGCACGGGCTACGACATCATCGCCACCAAAGCGATGGCTGCGATCCGGCGTTTCGAGGCGGGCCAGGCGGAAGCCTCGGCGCGCTTGCCCGAAACCGCACAGCCGCGCTGACATGATCTTCGCACGCGGTCGTTTGGGGCCCGCGTGCCTCGCATTCCTGATGCTGGCCAGCTGTGCCGCACAACAACCGGCCGCACCGCCGTCGACGGCGGCCGCACCGTCGGTCAGCGTGCCGTTGCCGCCGGCCGATGAAAGCTTCGCCCCGCTGGCGACCGATCTGATGGCGGCGATGGTGCCGGGTGCTGCACGCCCGCGCGTGATCCCGCGCAACACCAGCAATCTCGACCCGTTCTTCGCCGATCTCGCATCGCTCGAAACCGGCGTGCGCCGGCGGGTGAATATCGTCCAGATCGGCGACAGCCATACGGCCGGCGACGTGATGAGTGCCCGCTTGCGCGAACTTCTCCAGCAACGCTTCGGCTCGGCCGGGCGCGGCTGGATGCCGCCGGGCAAGCCCTATCCCACCGTGCGCCATGCCGGCCTTTCCATTCAGGAAACCGGCCGCTGGGCGTACGAGTTTTCGCTGAACCAGCGTTCCAGCGGCCCGTTCTCGCTCGCCGGGATCGCCGCCAAGACCGGTGCGGCGGGCGCCTCGCTCGCCCTCGACACGAATGATGAGCGCGGCTTCGACGAGATTTTCGTTGCTTTGCGCCCCCAGCCCAATGGCGGACGCGTGCGGATCTCCGTCGATGGCCGCGATCTCGCGACACTCGACACCGCCACGCTACGCGGGCCGGTGCAGATCTTCCGCCGCGAGGTGCCGTCGGGGTCGCGGTCCTTGCGCGTCACCACGCTCGACCGCAAACCGGTGACGCTGCTGGGCTGGGGAACCGAGCGTGCGATGCGCGGCGTGGTTTACGATTCGCTCGGCGTCGTGGGGGCGAGCTACCTCACCACCTTGCGCTGGGACGAAGCCGCCGCCGCGGCCGAGCTTGCTTCGCGCGAGCCGTCGTTGGTCATCCTTGTCTTCGGCACCAATGAGGGCTTCCGCAACGATCTGGATGGTGCGAGCTACACCGAAGCCTTGGCCCAGCGCGTGCGCGCGGTCCACGCGGCCGCGCCCAACGCCTCGGTGCTGGTCGTCGGCCCGCCCGATGCGGCGCGCAAAGCCGATCCGCGCTGCCAGGGTCTTGCCTGCAACTGGGCGACGCCCGCCAATATCGGCGTGGTGCGCGATATCCAAATCGCCAACGCGCCCAAGCTTGGCTACGAGTTTTGGGATTGGTGGGGCTCGATGGGCGGGGCGGATTCGATGCGCCGCTGGGTGCGCGCCAATCCGCCGCTGGCCCGCGCCGATCACGTGCATTTCACCACGCTCGGTTACTCGGCCGTCGCCGAGCGGCTCTATGAAGATCTGATGGCGAATTACGACGCGTGGAATCGGGCCCGCTAGAATGTTGTTCCCGACGCTGAATTTCGGCCTGTTCTTCCTGGCCGTATTCTTCGCCAGCTGGGCCCTCGCCAAACGCACCGACACCCGCAAGCTGCTGCTGGTCGCCGCCAGCTACGGCTTTTACGCGATGTGGGATTGGCGGTTCTGCGTATTGCTGGCGCTGTCGAGCCTCGGCAACTGGGCCGTCGGTCGCGCACTCGCCAACACGCCAAGCGAAGACGCGCGCAAACCCATCCTGCTCGGCGCCGTCGCCCTCAATCTCGTCGTTCTCGGCTTTTTCAAATACGCCGATTTCTTCCTACTCTCGCTCGAAGGCCTGTTGAACGCCGCCGGCCTGGCGCGCGACTTGCCGCTGCTGTCGCTGGTCGTGCCCGTCGCGATCTCGTTCTTCACCTTCCACGCGATCTCCTATCTCGTGGACATTCATCGCGGCCATGTGCGCCACGCCGCGGGCTTGCTCGATATGGCGCTGTATCTGTCGTTCTTCCCGCAGCTTGTTGCGGGGCCGATCGTACGGGCGGCCCATTTCCTGCCGCAGATCGCCGCCCCAGCCGATGCGACACGCATCGCCATGACGCGCGCGTTCCTGCTGATCGGGATCGGCTTGTTCAAAAAAGTCTTCGTCGCGACATGGCTTGCCAGCTTGCAAGCCGACGAGATGTTCCGCGATCCGTCGCTCTATAAGGCGGGCGATCTATTGCTCGGCATGTACGCTTACGCGCTGCAGATCTATTGCGACTTCTCCGCCTATACCGATATCGCGATCGGCGTCGCCGCGTTGCTCGGCTATCGCTTCCCGATCAATTTCGACCAGCCTTATCGCGCGGCGTCGCCATCGGAATTCTGGAAACGCTGGCATATCTCGCTGTCGAGCTGGCTGCGCGACTATCTCTATATCCCGCTCGGCGGAGACGCCGGCGGTGCACGCACCTATGTCAATCTTGCCTTGGTCATGCTGCTGGGCGGGTTGTGGCACGGGGCCGCATGGCATTTCGTGATCTGGGGCGCGCTGCACGGGGCGGCGTTGATCGTCGCGCGGGCCTGGCCCATCGCATTGCCGCGCGCCTTGGCAATCGCGCTGATGTTTCATTTCGTTTGCGTCACCTGGGTTTTCTTCCGGGCGGGCGACGCGATCAAAGCGCTCGATTATCTCGGCGGCTTGTCGCGTTTGGCCTTGCCGGTTCACGCCAGCGGCTTCGTAATGATCCTGATCGCCTTGGGCATCGCCAGCCAGTTCCTGCCCAAGGATCGTTTGGCCTTCGTAGAAACCCGCGTCTTAAGTTTGCCTGCCTGGGCGCAAGGCTTAGCGCTGGGAGCTGCGATCGTCGCGATCGACGCGATCGGCCCGGCGGGCGTCGCCCCCTTCATCTATTTCCAGTTCTGACATGAAACGCGAAATCCGCTATCGCCCGCCGATCGAACCCGTTGCCGATGCGCCCACGCAGGGCTTGCGCGACGTATCGATCGCGATCGTCGCGGCAACGTTGGCAATGCTGGTGCTCGGCTCCGGCCCGTTGGCGGCGTGGACGGAGACGCTGCCGGTCAATCCGTTCAGCGATTTGGCTGTCGAGGCAGCAGGGAACTGGGACGATTGGATGCGCAAGCTCGGGCCGGGGGAGTTCCACCCCGCTTTGCGTCGCGCGATGACCGGAATTACGAAAGGCTAGCCCGCACCAGCCGCGCCAAACCTTCGATGAAGGCGGGATGCGTGGCGACGGTAGGGACGCGCTCGTAATGCGGCACGCCGTCTTCGTGCGCTTTCTCGCGATATTCGATGTCGAGCTCGACCAGCGTTTCCGAATGTTCGGAGACGAAGGCGATCGGTACCACGACCAGCGGAACCTTATCGCGGCCTGCGCGTTCGATCTCCGCTTCGGTATAGGGCTTGATCCATTCGAGCGGCCCCACGCGGCTTTGATAGCAGACGATCCAATCGAGATCGGGGATCGCCAGTTCCTTCACCACCGAAGCGGCCGTTTCCTCGATCTGACGCTGATAGGGATCACCCTTGTCGATCACCTTTTTCGGCAGACCATGGGCGGAGAACAACACGCGCGGGCTTCCATGCGCTTTGGCGGCTTCGTAATGCGGCCGGATCAACGCTGCCACCGCCGCGACGAAACCCGGCTCGACCGGATAGTCGCGTACGAAACGCGTTTGCGCTTTCAGGCCGAGCCGTTTGGCCGCGCGATCCCAAGCGCGCTTGGAGCTTTCGGTCGTCGTCGTCGAATATTGCGGATAGAGCGGCAACAACACGATGCGCTCGGGCCCGAATTGCTGGACGGCCAAAGCCGCACCTTCGGTCAATGGATGCCAATAGCGCATCGCCGCAAAGCATTTGACGGTGCCGAGATCGGATAGCGATGCTTCCAGTGCCCGCGCTTGTGCCTGGGTATTCGCCAGCAACGGCGACGATCCGCCGATCAAATCGTAGATGCCGCGTGCTTTGGGCGCACGGCGAGCGGAAATCAATTTCGCCAGCAGCCAGCGAAACGGATTGGGCAGATTGATGATCGCCGGATCGTTGAACAGGTTGAACAGAAACGGCTTCACCGCTTCGGGTGAATCCGGGCCGCCAAGGTTGAACAGGACGACGGCGATCTTGCCCATCAATTCGCCCGGTGGCGCCAGCCACGAATGATCTCCGCCAATCGCGCGACATGTTCGGGTGGCGTTTGCGGGATCACGCCATGGCCCAGATTGAACACGAAACGCCCGCCCGCCAACGCCGACAGGATTCGATTGATCGAATCTTCCATCGTTTTGCCGCCGGCCGCGAGCTTGATCGGATCGAGATTGCCCTGCACCGTCACTTGGTGCTGCAGCAACTTGGCGAATTCCATCGGCACGGATGTATCAATGCCCAGCGCATCCGCACCGGTTTCAACGGCGGCGCGCGTGTAAAGCATTCCCGATCCCTTCGGGAAATAGATGATCGGGATCGACGGGTGCCGCACGCGGATTTGGGCGATGATTTCCTTCACCGGCTCGATCGCCCAGCGTTGATACTCGTCTTCGGGCAATACGCCGGCCCAGGTGTCGAAAAGCTGCAAGACTTCGGCGCCGGCTTCGACCTGACGCGACAAATAACGCGTCGTGGCCGCGATCAGCAAATCGATCAGCTTTTCGAACAATGCCGGATCGCGCGCGGCGAGCAAACGTACCTTGGCAAAATCCTTCGAACCGCCGCCTTCGACCATGTAGGTCGCGACGGTCCAAGGGGCGCCGGCAAAGCCGATCAGCGCCGTATCCAGCGGCAAGGCGGCTTTGACCCGCGATACGGTCTCGAAAATCGGCCCGAGTTTTTCAAGGCACCCGTCGAGGCCTTTTTCGAGGGAAGCGATTCCGGCGGCATCGGTCACCGGTTCGAGAACGGGGCCTTCGCCTTCCTTGAACTCGAGCTTCTGGCCGAGCCCATGCGGGATCATCAAAATATCGGAGAACAAAATCGCCGCGTCCATGCCGTAGCGCCGGATCGGTTGCAACGTGATCTCGGTCGCCAGATCCGGTCGCAGGCACAGATCGACAAACCCCTTCGCTTGTGCCCGGGTCGCGCGGTATTCGGGCAAATAGCGCCCGGCCTGGCGCATCAGCCAGAAGCACGGCCGCGCTTGGATTTCGCCGCGAATGGCGCGCACGAAGGATTTCGGCATCGGGGATTTTGTTTGTGTCGACATGGCCTGCTCGCAAGAACGGGCGGAGTGTAGGCACGCGGCTCCGAAGGAACCAACATAAAGATAAGATTCTTAAAAGGATGAGGTAGTGGATGGGTGCCTGTGGATACTGGGGACGCAAGCCTATGCGTAGTTTTGTCCGGTGGAGACTACGTGGTCTCGAGGGGTGTGGATCATCGCCCGGTCAATCGCCGGAAAACATTCCTTGTCGCGACGATTCAGCCGCGCACGGCCTGTGAATCCAGGCGACGGGGAAATCGGGGATAAATCCGCCGTCGCCGTGTTTTCCCAGTTATCCCCGGAATGCCAATTGTGACCTTCCCCATGGGGTCAAGCCGGGCTTGACGTGTACGGGTCTCGGGACCGATTTTCGACCCCTGTGGATGACACCCCTGTTTATCCCCGCGGTCCCCATAATCCCCGGTTCCGAATGTCCGACGACATCAAACGATTCCACCTGCATCTCGTCTCCGACGCGACCGGCGAAACGCTGATCGGCATCGCGCGCGCATGCCTCGTGCAGTTCGAAGAAGTCGAACCCGTCGAGCATATGTGGTCGATGGTGCGCTCCGACCGGCAGATCGAACGTGTGCTCGCCGGCATCGCCGCCAATAAGGGCGTCGTGCTCTACACGCTGATCGAACAGCATGCGCGCGCGGCGTTGGAAGAAGGTTGCCGCGCGCTGGGCGTGCCCTATATCCCGGTGCTCGATCCGACGATGGGCGCCTTGTCCAACTATCTCGGCCTCAAGACGCGCAATCTGCCCGGCCGCCAACATGCGCTCGACGCCGAATATTTCCGCCGCATCGACGCGATCAATTGGGTGATGGCGCATGATGACGGTATGTCGACGCATGGCTTGAGCGAGGCGGAAGTCATTCTGATCGGCGTCAGCCGTACCTCCAAAACGCCGACCTGCATCTATCTCGCCAATCGCGGCGTGAAGGCCGCGAACGTGCCTTATGTGCCCGGCGTGCGCTTGCCGTCGGAAATCGACGAATTGATCGAAAGCGCCGAGCCGCCGATCTTCGTCGGCCTCACCAACGATCCCAGTATTCTGGTGCAGCTGCGGCGCAACCGGCTCAATATCCTCAACGAGAACCGCGAAACCGACTATACCGACCTCGACAAAGTCAAAAGCGAAGTCGCCGAGGCGCGGCGCTTCTTCGGTTCGCAAGGCTGGCCAGTGATCGACGTCGCCCGCCGCTCGATCGAGGAAACCGCCGCGCAGATCATGACCATGGTTCAAGAACGGCGCGAGAAAGCCGCCCCGAAATGACGAAACTGCAACTCGAAAACGGCCCTGGAATCGTCCTCGCGTCGCAAAGTGCCGCGCGGCGCAAAATGCTCGAAGACGCTGGCGTGCATGTCGAAACTTTTCCCGCGCGCGTCGACGAGGACGAGATCAAGCTCGCCATGCGCGCCGAGGGCGCGAAGGTCGAAGACGCGGCCGTGAAGCTCGCCGAAGCGAAGGCGCGGCGCATCGCCGAGAAATTCCCCGGCGCCATCGTCATCGGCTGCGATCAGATGCTGGATTGCAACGGCGTGTGGTTCGACAAGCCCGTCGATCGCGCACACGCGGCCGCGCATTTGCGCGCCTTCTCTGGCAAAACGCATCGCTTGGTCAGCGCCGTCGTCGCCTATCGCAACATGGTGCGCGTTTGGCACCATGTGGACAGCGCCAAATTGACGGTCCGTATTCTGACCGACGAATTCATCGAAACCTATCTCGATGCGGCCGGTGAAGGCGCATTGGCAAGCGTGGGCGCTTATCAGCTCGAAGGTTTGGGTGCGCAATTGTTCACGCGCGTCGATGGCGATTACTTCACCGTGCTGGGCATGCCGTTGCTGCCATTGCTCGGTTTCCTGCGCGCCAACGGGGCGCTGGCGCCATGATCAAAGGCAGCACCAAGCTTGCGGGCGTCATCGGCTGGCCGGTCAAGCATTCGCGCTCGCCGCGTTTGCATGGTTTCTGGGCCAAGCATTACGGCATCGACGCGGCCTATGTGCCGCTCGCCGTGAAGCCCGAGGATTTCGACGCAGCCGTGCGCGCCTTGCCGAAACTCGGCTTTGCGGGCGCCAATGTCACCGTGCCGCATAAGGAAGCGGCGTTGAAACTCGCCGATATCGTCGATCCCAGCGCCCAGCGCATCGGGGCGGCGAATACGCTGATCTTCCATGCGGACGGCAAAATCGAAGCGCGTAATACCGACGCGTTCGGCTTCGGCGCGCATCTGACGCAATCGGCACCGGGCTGGCGTAAGGATCGCCCGGCGGTCGTGCTCGGTTCGGGCGGGGCCGCCCGCGCGATTCTGGTCAGTCTGCTCGACGATGGCGTGCCGGAAATCCGCCTCGCGAACCGTACCCGCGCGCGCGCGGATAATCTGGCCAAGGAATTCGGCGCCAAGATCCGCGTCGTCGATTGGAATGCGCGCGAAGCGGCGCTCGACGGAGCGGGGCTTCTGGTCAACACGACCACGCAAGGCATGGACGGGCAGCCCGCGATCGAGATCGATCTTGCGCGCCTGCCGGCCGATGCGGTGGTCAACGATCTCGTCTATGTGCCGCTCGAAACGCCGCTGCTGGCGCAAGCGCGTCAACGCGGTCTCAAAACCGTCGACGGCCTGGGCATGTTGCTGCATCAAGGCCGCCCCGGTTTCGCGGCCTGGTTCGGCACGATGCCCGACGTGACGCCGGAACTGCGCGCGTTCGTTGGCGAAGGCCTCAAATGAAAATCATCGGCCTGACGGGCTCCATCGCGATGGGCAAGTCGGTGGCCGCGAAGATGTTCCGGCGCTTGGGGCTTCCCGTGCGCGATTCCGACGCGACGATCCATCGCCTGCTGGCGAAAGGCGGGGCGGGCGTTGCCCCCGTCGCGAAGCTATTCCCCGATGCGATCATCGATGGCGCGGTCGACCGGCGCAAACTCGGCGCCAAGGTCTTCGCCGATCCGGCGGCGCTGGCGCATCTCGAAGCGATCCTGCATCCGCTCGCGCGTCAGGACATGAAGGCGTTTCTCGACCGGCACCGCCGCCGGCGCACCAAGCGCGTCGTGCTCGACGTGCCTTTACTGCTTGAAACCGGCCTCGATGCGATTTGCGATGTCGTCGTGGTCGTCAGCGCCTCGCCGACGATCCAGCGCATGCGCGCGCTCGCACGGCCGGGCATGAACGACGAAAAACTTGCGGGCATCCTCGCCCGCCAAATGCCGGATTCCGAAAAACGCCGCCGCGCGGATATCGTCGCGGTCACGGCCTTGGGCTATCTTCCCACCTTGCGCGCGCTCAAACGCGCGATCCGACAAACGAGTTGAACCATGCGCGAAATCGTTCTCGATACCGAAACCACCGGCCTCGATCCGTCGAAAAACCGCATCGTCGAAATCGGCGCGATCGAATTGATGAACCACGTCCCGACCGGGCTTCATTTCCACAAATACATAAATCCGGAAATGGATATCCCGGCCGAAGCGACGAATGTGCACGGCATCACGAATGCGCGCGTGGCCAAGGAACCGGTCTTCGCCGAAATCGCGGCCGAGTTCATCGAATTCGCCGGCGACGCGAAATTCGTGATCCACAACGCGGAATTCGACATGGGCTTCCTCAACGCCGAATTCGCGCGGTTGGGATTCGAGAAAATGCCGATGTCGCGCGCGATCGATACGGTGCGTATGGCGCGCCAGAAATTTCCGGGCTCGCCCGCGTCGCTCGACGCGCTGTGCAAACGCTTCGAGATCGACAACACGCATCGCACGCTGCACGGCGCGCTGCTCGACGCCGATCTGCTGGCGAAGGTCTATCTCGAGCTGATCGGTGGCCGGCAGTCGGGCATGGAATTCGGCGGACAGAAGGCCGCAATCGAAGCCGCCGTCGCGGTGAAGCGCGTGGCGCGGCCCGCGCGCCCGCATGCGCCGAGCGAGGCTGAGTTGGCCGCGCACGCCGCGGCCCTCGCCAAGCTCAAAGCGCCGGTCTGGATGAACTGACGCGCGTTTCGTTCGTCAGTTCGGCAGGATGATCTTCGACGTCGGGCCCTGCGCCGACGGGGCCGGCGGATTGCCGGAAGCCGCTTGCGCTTCGGCGCGGCGGCGATAGATCTCGACGAAATCGACGGGCTGCAGCATCAGCGGCGGGAAGCCGCCTTCGCGCGTCGCGTCCGCGACGACGTTGCGCGCGAACGGGAACAGCATGCGCGGGCATTCGATCAGCAGGAATGGGCCCATATGCTGCTCGGGCACGCCCTGCACTTGGAACACGCCCGCATAGAGGCATTCGATCTGGAACACGACCTCGTCGCCGGCCATCGCCTTGGCGGCGATCAGCAGCTCGACCTCGAACACGCCGTCGGCGAGCGGGCGGGCTTCGGTCTTCACGTCGGCCGAAACCTGCGGGTTCTTGTCCTGATTGAGGAAGATGTCCGGCGCGCGCGGCGATTCGAACGACAGATCCTTCAGGTATTGGGCGACAACGCCGAACACCGGGCCTTGCTGGCCTTGAGCCGCGTCGGTCATGGACATCTCCTTATCGAAAAAAAGCCGGGTCGAGGTAGCACGGGAACCGTTACGGCCTCAATCGGCGAATTCGAGGCGCACGATCTCGCCGTTCTTGGGCTCGATCCCGGTCAGCGCGCGGATGAAGCCCCAATGCGACACGACGCCGATCTTGTCGCGCCCGGCGAAGCCCCGCGCGGTTTCGCGGAATTTCCGCCCGCGTTCGACGATCTGGGCTTCGCTTTCCTCGACACCCAGCAAAACGTGGTCATGCCACCACGTTTCCTCGACATGCGCGAAATCGAGCTCCGGGAAGCGTTTGACGAGCTCGCAAGTCGGCGTGCCGATATCGCAATGGAAGGCCGCGCGCTCGCGCACCAGCGGTTCGACCGCGATGGGGATGCGCAGTTCGCGCGCGATGATCGACGCGGTTTCCAACGCCCGGCGATAAGGGCTCGCCAGCAAACGTTCGACGCCATGCGCCGCCAAAACCGCGGCGGCCTCGCGCGCCTGGCGCTTGCCTTCCTCGGTCAAGCGCGGGTCGGGGATTCCCGGGTCGATACGGGTTTTCGCGTAGGCCGCGTTGAATTCCGATTGTCCGTGACGAATCAACAGCATGGGAACGAAAGGGGGGTCTCTCCCAAAGGGGTCGAAAATAGGGATCGCCGCTTGTCGCGGGCTTTCAAGGGGCCTATTTATAACGGGAGTTTCACACCCCCCAAAGAGGAACGGTTTCGCCGATGGGCGACATGGCTTTTCTGGATATCGTGCTGTTCGCCGCCGTCGCCGGATTTCTGATCTTGCGCTTGCGTTCGGTCTTGGGCCGTCGCAACGGGGCGGAGGATGCCGAGCGTTGGCGGGCCCGCCCGCCCGAGCGCACGATGGAGCGCGCCGAACAGACGCCCGATAACGTGACCCAATTCCCCGGTGCGCCGAAACCGGCCGAGCCGACCGCCGAAACGGCGAACGAAACCGCCGGCGTCGATACGACCGGCAACCCGGAACTGCGCAAGGGCATCGACGATATCCGCCGCGCCGACCGCGATTTCGACGCGGCCGGGTTCGTGGGCGGCGCCAAGGCGGCGTTCGAAATGATCGTCACCGCTTTCGCGCAGGGCGATACGGCGACGTTGAAGCCGTTGCTCGCCGCCGACGTATTCAAGGGTTTCGAGACCGCGATCAAGGAACGCATCGCCGCCAAGCAGACGCTGGAAACGACTTTGGTCGGCATCCGCTCGGCCGAGATCGTCGGCGCCGTGATGGAAGGCCGCAATGCGCTGGTCACGGTGCGGTTCATCTCCGAACAGGTCAACGTCACCCGCGATGCCGACGGCAATGTGGTCGACGGCGAAGTGGCGAAGGTACTGCGCCTCACCGATCAATGGACCTTCCAGCGCGATACCGGCAACCGCGATCCGAACTGGATCCTGGTCCGCACCGAAGAGCCGGCCTGACCTTGAAGCGTTTCGTCGCGGTGCTCGCATTGGCGGCCTTGGCCGCTTGTGCGCCGCGCGAAGCGCCACCGCCGGCCGCACCGCCCTTACCCAAACTCGCTTTGGCGCCCGCGTCCTTCGCCGATCTGCCGGGCTGGACCGAGGATCGCCACGCCGAATTCCTGCCCGCGTTTGCGCGGACTTGCGCGCGCCTCGCGCGCTTGCCCGACGATCGCGAAACGGGTTTGGGCGGGCGCGCCATCGATTGGCGGGGGCCTTGCGCCCAAGCCGCCGCGATTACAGTGGGCGACCACGCAGCGGCCAAGCGCTTCCTCGAAACCGCGTTCCGGCCGTTCCTCGCGTTGGACGAAGCCGCCGGGCCCGACGGTCTGTTCACCGGCTATTACGAGCCCGAGTTGCGCGGATCGCTGACGCGCGTCGGAGCCTACACGATTCCGCTGCGCGCGCGCCCCGCCGATCTGGTGATGGTCGATCTGGGCGAATTCCGCCCCGAACTGCGCGGCCAGCGCATTGCGGGCAATGTCGTGAACGGCAATCTGCGCCCCTATCCCGCGCGTGCGGGCATCAATCAGGGTGTGATCGACAATCGCGCCGACGTGCTCGTTTGGGCCGACGATCCGGTCGACGCGTTCTTCCTCGAAATTCAGGGCTCGGGCCGCGTCGTGCTGCCGGACGGGCGCGTGTTGCGCTTGGGCTATGCCGCCCAAAACGGCCAACCTTATGTCGCGATCGGCCGCACGCTGATCGAACGCGGTGCGCTGACGCGTGAGACCGTGTCGATGCAGTCGATCCGCGCCTGGCTCAGCGCCAACCCGGCCGAGGCGCGCACGGTGATGGAAACCAACCCGTCTTACGTGTTCTTCCGCGTGCTCGATGGCGACGGGCCGTTGGGCGCCGAAGGTGTGGCGCTGACACCCGGCCGCTCGCTTGCCGTCGACCGCTCGCTGATTGCGATGGGTTTGCCGCTGTGGCTCGATGCGGAAGATCCGCTAACGCCGAACACGCGCATCCGCCGGATGATGATGGCGCAGGACACCGGTGGTGCTATCCGCGGCGCCGTGCGCGGCGATGTGTTCTGGGGTGCGGGCACGGACGCCGCCGAGCGTGCGGGCAAGATGCGCTCGCCCGGCCGCTATTGGCTGTTGCTGCCGCAAGCGATCGCCGAGCGGCGCATTCGCACCAACTAAGCCGTGATCGAAATATGGCGGGGTTGTGCGGCCACGCGCGCCAGCCATGCGCGGATGGCCGGATAGGGCGTTAGATCGAACCCGCCGCCTTCTTCGGCGACGTGCGTATAGGCGTAGAGCGCAATGTCGGCGATCGTGAACCGCCCGGCGGCGAAGAAATCATTCGCGGCGAGATGCGTTTCCATCACGCCCAACGCCGCGACGCCGCGCGTGCGCTTTTCCTCGATCGCCAGTTTGCGATATTGCGTCATTTCGATCTTGTGCGTGATCCAATAACGCACCGTCGCGATATTCGGCTCGTGGCTGTACTGCTCCCAGAACAGCCAGCGCAGCACCTGCGCGAAATCGGCGGCGTTCTCCGGCAGCAAATCCGTGCCTTTGGCGAGGAAGGCAAGGATCGCGTTCGATTCCGGCAGTTTTGTGCCGTCGTCGAGCACCAGCAGCGGAATGCGGCCCTCGGGATTGAGCTTCAGGAATTCGGGGCGCCGCGTGGCGCCGTTATCGGTGTCCATCTCGATGCGCGTATAGGGCAAGTCCCGCTTGTGCAGGATCAAGCGCGCCTTATAGGCGTTGCCCGAAGTTTGATTGTCGTAGAGGATAATCATGCCGTCCGGTATAGACCGATCCGTCTTGCCCGCAACCGGGATTTCCGAAGCCAAGGCTTAGCTAAACTATGTCTCGCCGTTTGCCACCCCTCGGTGCCTTGCGCGCCTTCGAAGCCGCCGCGCGTCTGGGCGGGTTCAAGGCGGCGGCGCGCGAATTGTCGGTGACGCCCGCCGCGATCAGCCAGCAGGTGGCGCAGCTTGAAGCGGCGCTGGGTGTTGCGTTGTTCCGCCGCCATGCACGCGGCGTGGCGTTGACCGATGCGGGCACCGCCTATCTGCCGGGTCTGCGCGATGGTTTCGATCGTTTGGCGGAAGCCACGCGCGGGCTGGGCGCGCGACCGCGGGCAGGCCGCATCGTCGTTTCCGTTCTGCCGGGCTTCGCGACCAATTGGTTGGTCCCGCGTCTGCCGTCGTTTCGGCGGCTTTATCCGGAGATCGACGTGAACGTGCGCTCGGAAATCGGCTTCGTCGATTTCGCGCGTGACGGCGTGGACCTCGCGGTCCGCTACGCCAAGACGGCCCCGGCCGGGTTGGCGGCGCGCTTGTTGTCGCGCGAGACGTTGTTTCTGGCCGCCGCCCCATCATTGGTGCAGGGCAAACCTGGTTTGCGCCGCCCGGCCGATCTGGCACGGACCACGCTGATCCATGATTCGAGCGTGGGCCGCAGCGAGCCGCGCCTGGTGTGGGAACCGTGGCTCGATCTGCTGGGTCTGCCGCGCGATCTTGCCCAGCGCGGCCCCGGCTTCATGGACAGCAGCGCCATTTTCCAGGCGATCCGGCTGGGCCAGGGTGTGGGGATCGGCCGTTCGGTGCCGCTCGCCGACGATCTCGCCTTGGGCCGGATTGTGAAGCTGTTCGATCTGGAACTGCCCTCGGGCTTCGCCTATTGGATCGTCCATCCCAAGGCGGCATCCAAGGATGCGCGCGTGGCGGCCTTCGCCGATTGGGTTGCAACGGCGTGAAGCGCTGGGCATTCTCCGCCCGGAAAAGGGGAACCCGAAATGCCCGTCATTACCACGATCGAAGATCTGCGGCGCCTGGCCGAACGTCGCGTCCCGCGCATGTTTTACGACTATGCGGATTCGGGCTCGTGGACCGAGCAGACCTATCGGGAGAATTCCTCGGACTTCGCCAAGATCCGCCTGCGCCAGCGCGTCGCCGTCAACATGGATGGGCGCAGCTTGAAGTCGCAGATGATCGGGCAAGACGTGTCGATGCCGGTGGCGATCGCGCCCACGGGCCTCACCGGCATGCAGCACGCCGATGGCGAAATTCTGGCGGCGCGCGCGGCGGCGAAATTCGGCGTGCCGTTCACGCTGTCGACGATGAGCATCTGCTCGATCGAAGACATCGCGCAGAACACGGATCGGCCGTTCTGGTTCCAGCTTTACATGCTGCGCGACCGCAAATTCATGGAGCGTTTGATCGACCGCGCCAAGGCGGCGAAATGCTCGGCGCTGGTGTTGACGCTCGATCTTCAAATCCTTGGGCAGCGCCACAAGGATTTGAAGAACGGTCTGTCGGCCCCGCCCAAGCCCACGCTCGCCAACATGATCAACCTTGCCTTCAAGCCGCGCTGGTGCTTGGGCATGCTCGGCACCAAGCGTCGCTTCTTCGGCAATATCGTCGGCCATGTGACGGGCGTGGAGGACGTGTCGTCGCTGTCGTCGTGGACCGCCGGCCAGTTCGATCCGACGCTGAGCTGGGCCGACGTCGCTTGGGTCAAGGAACGCTGGGGCGGCAAGCTGATCTTGAAGGGCATTCAGGATATCGAAGACGCGAAGCTCGCCGTCGCGTCGGGGGCCGATGCGCTGATCGTGTCGAACCATGGCGGGCGCCAGCTCGATGGCGCGATTTCGTCGATCGCCGCGTTGGCGCCGATTGTCGATGCGGTGGGCGACAAGATCGAAGTGCATATGGATGGCGGTATTCGCACCGGCCAGGATGTGCTGAAGGCGATCGCCATCGGCGCCAAGGGCACTTATATCGGCCGCGCGTTCCTCTACGGCCTGGGTGCGATGGGCGAGGCGGGCGTGACCAAGGCGCTGGAGATCATCCGCAAGGAACTCGACATCACCATGGCGTTCTGCGGCAAGACCGATGTGCGCACGTTGGATCGCAACGATCTGATCGTGCGCAAGGATGCGCAGCGCGAACTCGGCTTGCGTCACTAGGTACTGGACGGATGCGCAAGGCGATCGTTCCCGACGCGCATCTGTTCGAAGCCTCGATGCGCGACGTGAAGCCCTTGAAGGCCAAACGTCGCGCGCGGGCCGTGCCGAAACCGGCACAAGTCATTACGCCCGTCGTCGAGAAGCCGATTATCTACACGGCGAAATCGCCGCGCGGGCTTCCGCCATCGCCCAAGCCTGCCGCCGCACCCAAGCCGCAAGCGCCGGGGCTTGACGGTTCGACGGAACGCAAGCTCACACGCGGGCTGTTGGAGATCGACGCGTCGATCGATCTGCACGGCATGACGCAGGCGCAAGCGCATACGACGCTGGATCGCTTCGTCGGCCGCCATGTGAACCAAGCCTCGCGCGTGCTGCTCGTCGTTACCGGCAAGGGCAAGGGCGGGGATGGCGTGCTCAAGCGCCTGATGCCCGAATGGCTGATGGCCGGGCCTTACGCGTCGCGCATTCTGCGCATCGTCACCGCCGCGCGCGGCCATGGCGGCGGCGGTGCGTTCTACGTGCTGCTGCGGCGCAAGCGATGACGCCCTTCGGCGCCAAGGTTCGTGCGCTTCGCCGCGATCGCGGCATCACGATGAAGCGCATGGCCGGCGATCTCGATATCAGCCAGGCGTTTCTCTCGGCCCTCGAACACGGCCATCGCGGCCGGCCGAGCCCGGCGTTGCTCGTCCAGATCTGCGAATATTTCCATCTGATCTGGGACGATTACGAGGAGATGCACCGCCTCGCGCGGCTTTCCCATCCCCGCGTCGTGGTCGATACGCGCGGGCTCGACCCCGTCCGGACGGAGCTCGCGAACCTCCTGGCCGACAAAATTGACGGTTTGTCGGACCTCGACGCCGCAAACCTTCTGGAACGCCTAAAAAACGCGCAGGCTGTGGCGAAAAGGCCGCGAACATCTCGCCCGTAACCCTTTGTTTTTTCTTCGGAATTCCTTATTTCGGCCCAATTTCTCCGGCTTAATCGTTCGCGTGGAACGACAAAAACGGAGAATTCCGATGTCCCCCCAAGTTTCGTCCCTGAAGCGTTCGGCTGCGGTTGCCTTGGTCCTTTCCGCGGCCCTTTTCACCTCCGCCTGCCAGATGACCCAGACCGAGAACCGCGTCGCCACCGGTGCCGCGATCGGTACGGGTGTCGGTGCGGCGGCGTCGATCCTGGGCGGCGGCGGCCTGCTGACCAATACGCTGGTCGGTGCGGGCGTGGGTGCGGCCGGTGGCTGGCTCTACGACCAGGCGAAAAAGAAGTAAGCGAAAGGAGACGAACATGACCGCCATTTCGATGAAACGATCGGGCACGCTCGCCTTCGCACTCGCCGGGGCGCTGCTGCTCTCCGCCTGTCAGATGAACAAGACCGAGGAACGCGCCGTCACCGGTGCGGCGATCGGTACGGGCGTGGGTGCCGTGATCGGCGCTATGTCCGGCGGCCTCGATATGGGTGCCGGCGCCGTGATCGGCGGCATCGTCGGTACGGCCGGCGGCCTCGCCTATGACGCGATCGAGGGCGACGGCAAGAAGCCGGCGAAATAGGAATAGGGCGCTCGGGAACCGAGGAAGCGCCCTGCATCGTCCCGGGATCGAGCCTGCCTGCGCGCGGCCGGCCCGGGACGATGCCTCTTCTTACAAAATGAACTTCGACAGATCGGCGTTCTTCGCCAGGCCCGCGACTTTGTCGCGGACATAAGCGTCGTCGATCGCGATCGTCTCGCCGCCTTTATCGGTGGCGGTGAACGAAATCTCTTCGAGCAAGCGTTCGAGGATCGTGTGCAGGCGGCGCGCGCCGATATTCTCGACACCGCGATTCACCTCCGCCGCAAGGTCCGCGATCGCGTCGATCGCCGAATCCTCGAAGCGCAAGGTCACCTTCTCGGTGCCGAGCAGGGCGACATATTGCTTGATCAGCGAGTTCTCCGGCTCCTTCAGGATCTGGATGAAATCGTCCTTCTCCAAACCCTTCAGTTCGACGCGGATCGGCAAGCGGCCCTGCAATTCGGGCAGCAGGTCCGACGGCTTCGACACGTGGAACGCGCCCGACGCGACGAACAGAATATGGTCGGTCTTCACCGGCCCGTGCTTCGTGTTGACGGTCGTGCCCTCGATCAGCGGCAGCAAATCGCGCTGCACGCCTTCGCGGCTGACGTCGGCCCCGCGCACGCCGTCGCGACCCGCGATCTTGTCGATCTCGTCGATGAAGGCGATGCCGTTCTGCTCGACCGCGAGCTTGGCTTCCTTCACCACGCGCTCCTGATCCAGCAGCTTGTCGGCTTCCTCCTGCAACAGCACGCCGTAGGATTCCGACACTTTCATGCGGCGTGGCTTGGTGCGCTGACCGAAGGCCTTGCCGAGCATCTCCTGCAAATTGCCGATGCCCATTTGGCTGCCCGGCGGGGCGCCGGGGATTTCCATCATCGGCATCTGCAATGTCGCGTTATCGGCGACTTGCAGCTCGATCTCCTTGTCGGAGAGCTGGCCTTCGCGCAGCATCTTGCGGAATTTCTGCTTGGTGTCGGCCGAGGCGTTGGCGCCGACCAAGGCTTCCAGCACACGCTCTTCCGCCGCCAACTCGGCCTTGGCTTCGACTTCCTTGCGCAACCGGTCGCGCGTCATCTGGATCGCGGTTTCCAGCAAATCGCGCACGATCTGCTCGACGTCGCGGCCGACATAGCCGACCTCGGTGAATTTCGTCGCTTCGACCTTAATGAACGGCGCTTGGGCAAGCTTCGCCAGGCGGC
>JAIUNH010000011.1 GCA_020161965.1 Pseudomonadota bacterium | reverse complement strand
AACCCCAGACCAGATCGGGCCGGGTTTGGAACAGCATCGGGCCGGGCTGGATGCCATACATCACGAACGCCGCCAGGATGATCGCCGTGGCGCCCGATCCGGGAATGCCCAGCGACAGCAGCGGCACCATGGCGCCGGCCGACGCCGCGTTGTTCGCCGATTCCGGTCCCGCCACGCCTTCGATGGCGCCTTTGCCGAAACGCTCGGGTTCGCGCGCAAGCTTGCGTTCGGTGACGTATGAAAGGATCGAGGCGATCGTCGCTCCGGCCCCCGGCAGCACGCCGATCGCGAAGCCGAGCCCCGTGCCGCGCAAGATCGCGGGCACCGAACGGCGCCATTCCTCGCGCGTCAACCACAGCGAACCGGTCAGGCGGCTCGGCGCCACCGTGCCTTGGCGCAGCGCCTCGAAGCCACGGAAGACTTCCGTGATCGCGAACAGCCCGACGACGACGATCAGAAAATCGATCCCTTCCAGCAATTCGGGCACGCCGAACGTGAAGCGCGGCAAGCCGCTTTGCAGGTCGATACCGATCGTCGCGATCATCAATCCCAAGGTCGTCGCAATAATCGCGCGACCCAGCGATCCGCCGGTCATCGACGACACGGCCGATAGCACGAAGATCATCAGCGCGAAATATTCGGCCGGGCCAAAGCGCAAGGCGAATTTCGTCAGCGGCACCGCCGCCAGCGACAGCAACACGATGCCGACCGTACCCGCGAAAAACGAACCGATCGCCGCGACGGCAAGGGCCGCGCCTGCGCGGCCCTTGCGCGTCATTTGATGGCCGTCGATCGCGGTCATCACCGACGACGCTTCGCCGGGCGTATTGACCAGGATCGAGGTAATCGATCCGCCATACATGGCGCCGTAATAGATGCCGGCCAGCATGATCAACGCCGCCGTCGGATCCATCCCGAAGGTCAGCGGGATCAGCAACGCGATGCCCGCCGACGGACCGATCCCCGGCAGCACGCCGATGACCGTGCCCACCGTTACGCCGATCAGCACGAACAGCAGATTGGCCGGCTGAACGGCGACCGCGAAACCCGCAAGGATATGGGACAGGCTTTCCATCGCGCCTCAGAACGCCAGAACGCCGCGCGGCAACGCCACGCCCAGCAATGCCGCGAAGAGGAGATAGACCCCGACCGCATAACCTATCGACGCGGCGAGATTGAGTTTCCAGCGCGTGCGGTCGAGCAGAAAAGTGAGAAACGCCATCTGCAATCCCATCGCCACGACGAAACCAAGCGAGTCGAGCAGCACGGCGAACGCGATCAAGGACACGATCCCGGCAAGAACGATCGGATCGAAACGCGGGGCATCGTCCTCGTCCTGTGCGGCGGGATCCGCGCGACCTAGAACGATCTCCGCGACTTGGACGCCGGCGCCGATCAACATCAAAATGCCGAGCAATATCGGGAACGCCGTCGGCCCCAGCGGATCGCTGATCGCCGCGCGCGGCAGGGCCGCGACGGCAACGAGATAGATAATTCCCGCCACGGCGGCAGATGCCGCGACGACGATCTCGCGCTTGAACCGCCGTCCTACGCCGCCCGGTTCAGGCTTCATGGCGCTCGACCGTGAATTCGCGCACCGCGTCGTCGTTCCAGTCGAAGCCGAGGCCCGGGCGATCGGACGGCGACACGCTGCCGTTCACGGGCTCGGGCAGCCCTTTGTAGAGGATGCGCGACGTCAGCCATTCGATCAGATGGAATTCGGCGCGCCAGCCATTGGGCATGCCGGCGAGCAAATGCAGGTCGAAATGATCGCCATTGGCGATTGGCAGATTGAAGGCCTGCCCGACCGCCGCGACTTTGGCGCCCATCGTATAGCCGCCGACGGCGCCGACCGTAGGATTGAGGATCGCGACCGCGCCGTCGCGCGCCAAATCGACGAGCTTCGTGAAATTGTCCCATTGCCCGGCGGAAAGCGGAATCGACGTGCGGCGCGACAATTCGGCCATCAATCGGCTGTCGTTGAATTGCAGCGGTTCCTCGAACCACGCAATACCGTAGGGCGCCAAGCGCTCGCACCAGCGCAAAGCCGCTTCGAAGCGCAGCAGGCACGCGGCATCGATCGCCAATTCGATCCCCTCGCCGACCGCGTCGCGCACCGCTTTGACGCGCGCTTCGTCCTCGATCGGATTGGCTTCGCGATGGGCACCCGTGGCACCACGCTGATCGATGCGCCCGTCGATGTCGAGGCGCGCCACCATCATCTTTAGGCGCGTGTGGCCTTGTCCGACCCAATACGTCGCCGCTTCGGCCAATTCTTCGCGCGAATAATCCCGCAAGCCGAACGTCACATAGGCAGGCACCGATGATTGCGCGCCGCCCAGCAGGCGCCACACCGGTTGCTTCAAGTATTTCCCCTTAATGTCCCACAGCGCCACGTCGATCGCGCTGACCGCGTGATTCCATACGCCGCCATGGCCGCGATTGTTGAAGCGCCACAGCATCAGATGCATCAGACGCTCGGTGTCGAGCGGGTCCTTGCCCTTCAGAAACGGCGCCAATTCATCGCAGATGAAACGGATCGTCGCGGATTTTGGCGCGTATTTGATCTCGGAGATGCCCAAGATTCCGGCATCCGTCTCAACCGAGACGAGTATCGTCTCCGCGCGGATTTTCTTGCTCGCGACGGGCGGCGCAACTTCGATCCCCGAAAGCACGAAAATTCTGATGTTTGTGATCTTCAACTTAACATCCAGATATGTCTGGCGCGGATGATGCATATGTATGCGTGTACGGTCAATCGTAAATCTGTAAAAAAATCTACTGTCGATGTTATTTTTATCGACACCCCCCTGCCGGCCCATCGCGCCTATCGTGCGCCTTTCTTTCATTGAAGGAGAGCATTCGATGCCCGTCGTTCCGTCATTCGACAAGCCGTTCGTTTCCCGAATTTTCGCGACGCTTGCGGGGATCGCCTTGCTTGCATACGCAAGCGGCGATGCCGCCGCGCAGACCCAAGCCTGGAAGCCGCAGAAGACCGTCGAACTCGTCGTGCCCGGCAATCCGGGCGATTCGGTCGATCGCACTTTGCGTCTCGTGCATTCGATCTGGCAGGCCGATCAGCCCGCGCAATTCACCGCCGCCGTGGTCAACAAGCCCGGCGGTGGCCAATCGGTGTCATGGGCCTATCTGGCGCAGCACAAGGCCGACGGACATTATCTGGCCGTCACCTCGCCCACGCTGTTGATCCGGCGCATCACCGGGCAATCGACCACGTCGCACGAGAAGGACGTGACGCCGATCGCCCTGCTGTTCGACGAGTATCTCAGCGTCATGGTCCGCGCCGACAGCCCGATCAAAACCGGACGCGACCTGATCGAACGATTGAAAGCCGATCCCCGCGCCTTGACGATCGGCGTGTCGCCGGGCCTGGCCGGGCCGCCGCATCTAGCGATCGCGCTGGCGCTGAAGGCAGGCGGCGTGGATGTCAGCAAGTTGCGCAATGTCGTCTTCGACGGGTCGTCGAAATCGGTGACCGCCGTGCTCGGCGGCCATGTCGATGTCGCGACCTTGCCCGTGTCGGTGGTTGCGGCGCATCTCCAATCTGGCGACGCGCGCGTGATCGCCGTCTCGTCGCCCGAGCGCCTGAGCGGCCCTTTCGCGAGTGTGCCGACCTGGATCGAACAGGGCGTCAACGCGTCGTTCGGCAATTGGCGTGCGATCATCGCGCCGGCCGAATTGCCGCCGGCGCAAATCGCCTATTGGGACGCGAAGTTCGCCGCGACGGTCGGCGACACCGAATGGCGCAACGATCTCGACAAGAATGTCTGGAGCGCGAAATATCTGAATAGCGCGCAGACGCGTGCGTTTCTCGACGAACAATACGCCGCCTTACGCGGCGTCCTCACCGATCTTGGGATGGCGAAGTAACGCGCGCGACGTCCGGCGGCATAAGCCGCCGGACGATCATGCCGGCTGCTTCTCGGCGTGGGGCTGGGGCGAATTGAACTTCGCGTCCGCCGCCACGCCGCGCGGCGCTTGGCGCACCGCCGAGTCCGGCAGCTTGTCGAGCTTCGTATAAGGCGGGTGCGTGCCAACCGATTTATAGGGACTGTTGCGCGCCGCGTTGTAGCAGCACAGCAGCACATTGCGCGAATGCTCGGATTTGTTCTGCCCCGAGGTGTGCAGCAGATTGGCGTGGAAGAACAGCGCATCGCCCGGCGCCTGCTCCACATACACATGCTCGAGTACTTTCATCGCCGCTTCGACGCGCTCCATATCCGCCCCGACCTGGCCGCCGACGGTGCCGTGCTCCAACCGGCCCAGCAGATGCGAGCCCTTGAGCACTTCCAGACACCCGTTCTCGCGCGTCGACGGATCGACCGAGATGAACACGCTGGCCATATCTGGGAACAAGCAGCCGTTGCGATACCAATAGCCGTAATCCTGGTGCCAATCCCAAGCGCCGCCGACCTTCGGGCGCTTCATCGTCAGCTTCGAATGCCAGTGATAGACCTCGCCGCCGAGGACCTTCTCCATCGAATCGACGACGCGCCGGCAGCGCGCGACCGCGCCGAACACGTCGTTCGCCGGGTGGTTCCACAAGGCAAGCTCGGTCGATGCCCCCTTGCTGTCGGGGCGGACATAGGTGGCCTTGGCGATCGCCGGATCGTTGCGGATCGCGTCGGACAGCATCGCGATCTCGTCGGCCGCGAACAGGCCGCGACGCAGCACGTAGCCGTCGCGCGCAAAAGCGGCCAATTCGTCGGCAGAAAGGCTCAGATCGGGGGCGGCACCCGCTTCGGTCGTCGTCGGCATGTTTCCTCCAGCGCCGCCTTGCGCGGCATCGTTCCGCTATAGAGTCTCACGATCGCGTCGGAATTTCCAGACCGGCGGCGGGGTGGCGGCGCGTGTCTCGTGACGGAACGCCGCGATTCCTGTTACAATTGGCGTCGCCCGTTCGAAGGTGCGCTCCCGCGCCGACGCGCCGGCCGTCCCAAGGGTTTGGCGACATGCGCGTTCGCGACGATTACCGCACCCTCACCGGCAAGGACAAAGCCTCGATCCTGCTGTTGTCGCTGGGCGAGGAAGTCGCGGCCAAGCTTTTCGCGTTGATGACCGACGACGAGATCAAGGAGATCTCGCAGTCGATGGCCGGCCTCGGCAACGTCAATTCTTCCATCATCGAACGTCTGATCGTCGAATTCGCCGACCAGATCTCGGCTACCGGTTCGCTGGTCGGCTCCTTCGATTCGACCGAACGCCTGCTCGGCAAGATTCTCGACAAGAATCGCATGGCCGGGATCATGGACGACATCCGCGGCCCCGCCGGCCGCACGATGTGGGACAAGCTCGGCAACGTCAACGAAGGCGTGCTCGCGAACTATCTCAAGAACGAGTACCCGCAGACCGTCGCGGTTGTTCTCTCCAAGATCCGCGCCGATCACGCTGCGCGCGTGCTGGGCACCTTGCCCGAAGCCTTTGCGATGGAAGTCGTGATGCGCATGCTGCGCATGGAAACGGTGCAGAAGGACGTGCTCGACGACGTCGAACGCGTGCTGCGCAACGAGTTCATGTCCAACCTTGCCAAGACGACGCGCAAGGACACGCATGAACTGATGGCCGAGATTTTCAACTCCCTGGACCGGCAGACCGAAGCGCGTTTCACGACGGCGCTGGAGGAACGCAACCGGGACTCGGCCGAGAAGATCAAGGCGCTGATGTTCAAGTTCGAGGATCTCGGGCGCCTGGACCCCGGCGGCGTGCAGACGCTGCTGCGTGCGGTCGACAAGTCGAAGCTTGCCATCGCCTTGAAGGGTGCGAACGAAACCCTGCGCGATCTGTTCTTCTCGAACATGTCGGAACGCGCCGGCAAAATGCTCAAGGAAGAAATCGAGGCCTTGGGCCCGGTGCGCGGCAAGGACGTCGCCGAAGCGCAAACCGCGATGGTCAACACCGCCAAGGAACTCGCCGCGAAGGACGAAATCGTCCTGTCGAAGGGCGGTGCCGGCGGCGCCGACGATCTCATCTACTGAAATCAAAACGCCCACCGGCAGGGGGATGCCGGCGGGCGTTCTGGCGAACAAGGACGGACGATCAGGCCCAGTAGCTGGGCGTGTCGTAGTACTTGTCCACCTTGCGGCCGTAATCGGGCGTCCATTCGAATGGCGCGCCGCGGTCGTAGGTCGGCGCCGCTTCCAGCTTCTTCTTGTCGAGATTGACGACATAGCCGCCCATCCCGGTGTCGTATTTCAACTGCGACCACGGCAGCGGATGCTGGCTTTCGCCCATCCCCAGGAAGCCGCCGAAGGACATGACCGCGTAGATCGCGCGACCGCTGATCTTGTCGATCATGATGTCGTCGACATTGCCGAGTTTCTCGCCCTTCGGGTTGTAGACGGTGGTGCCGTCGACCTTGCCCGCGGCGATCAAGCTGCCCGTGGTGATTTTCGTTTCGTCGGCCATGGCTCAACTCCTTTGTTGCGTCGATTTTCGGAAGACCGGCGATGCGTCGATCGATCGATCGCGCGTCGCCGCATCCGTCGTCTTAGATAAGCGGATCGCCATCACCTTCGACAGCGTCGGAATCTACCCGCGACGCAAGGCGCGTAGTTTCCGGCCCTGATGGAAAGCGCGATCGCCGCATAACTTCATGCTGCATTCCATCTTTCGAAGGAGGCTTACATGCGAATTCGACGCACCACTTTGATCGCGGCGCTGGCCGCTTCCCTCGCCCTTCCCGCCGCGGTTCACGCCCAGGCGGCGAACGACAAGAGCGTCACGGCGGGCGAGTTCCTGGACGATACGATCATCAGCAACTCGATCCGAGCGCGCGTGATCGGCGACAAGGATCTGACGATCCGCGATATCGGCGTGGAGACGCATAAGGGCGTCGTCCAGCTCAGCGGCTTCGTCGACAACGATCTCGCCAAGATCAAAGCCGAAGGCATCGCCCGCGACGTGAAGGGCGTGAAGGAAGTCCGCAACAATCTGATCGTCAAGTAGGGCCGTTCCTCCCCCTCTCCCGGCCTGAACGGCGACGGCCCGGCACCTTGCGGTGCCGGGCCGTTTCGTTTGCGCGGATCGCCGGCGCGTCAATTGGCGTTGGACGCCATCTGCTTGACGACCGTCACGTCGACCACGCGGTTGCGACGCTCGGTCGTTTCGTCGGGTGTCGCGACCGTCGGATTGCCCTCGCCGGTCCAGCTCATGACAATGCGCTGGGCCGGCACACCCGCCGCAACCAGCGCGCCGCGCACCGCATCCGCGCGGCGTTGCGAGAGCGTCATGTTCGTCGCTTGCGTGCCCACGCGATCGGCCTTGCCGATGACGGTGACGCGCGCGTCGGGATTGTTCGTCGCGACATAGGCGACGCTGCGCACGATCACGCGGCCGCGGTCGTTGATGTCGGCGCTATTGGTATCGAAAAAGACCTCGTACCAGGCGCCGGCGAGTTCGGGATTGGCGGCGTTTTGCGACGGTGCTGCCGATTGCCCCGTCCATTGGCTGCATCCCACGACCGCGCCCGCGGCCAAAACGACCGCGAGCGCGCGCGGCACGAACGATGACACCGTCATGGTTGTTCTCCCGGGTTCGATTGAATCGAATAGCCGCGATCCGGTCAGCGCCAGATCGGACGGCCCAGATTGACCTTGTCCTTGTCGGTCAGCGCGCCGACGCCCGCACCGGCGGCACCGCCGATGATCGCGCCTTCCACGGGCGCGCCGAGCAGCAAGCCGCCCAGCGCGCCGGCGCCCGCACCGATCCCGGCGCCGCTCAACGCGCGATCGCCCGTCGTGTCGCCGCAAGCGCCCAACATCAAGCCGGCGCCCAACAATCCTGTCGCGAGAATGGTGCGTTTCATAGCTTTCCTCCGTCGTTAGGGTTCGCCGCGCGTTAGCGCGGCACACACTGGAACGTCGCGGTCTTCGTGCCGTTGACGTTGGCCACGATGCCGGTCAGCGCTTGCTGCATGCCGGCATTCGCGCATTGGAGCTGGGCGCTGCGCGTGCCCTGCAGCAATTCCTGATCCTGCGCGTAGGTGAAGCTGAGCGCGGGGGCGGGCGCCACCGCGACGGGCGCCACCGCCACAACCGGGGTCGCCGGCACGCAGTCGAACACGACGCTGCGTTCGCCGCTGGGCTCGCCGAAGAAGCGCATGGTCTGCGGGACCGCGCTGTAGCGCGCGCAATGCGTCGCGGCGGCGCGGTTCGCCTGGATCAGATCCTGATCCGACCGATAGGTGTAGGTGACGGTGGGATTGCTCGCCTGCGTCTGCACTGGTGCTGCGGGGCCCGTGCAAGCCGCCACTGTCAGGCCCGCGACGGCGACCGCGGCGAACGCGCCCATGGCGCGGAGTCGAGATTGGATCTTCATGCGGATTCTCCCTTGAATGATCGGCGCCTTGCGCATCGATGAATGCGAACGCGCCTCGATGAAAGCTAGGCGCCGCCGCTCAATGGCGGCAGCCCCGGAAACTACGCGCGGCCAGCGGGCCTCATATCTTTCCCAGCAGGGCGAGCACGACGAGCACGATCAGCACCGTGCCGAGCACGCCCACGCCGCCATGGCCGTAGCCATAGCCGTAGCCGCCAAAGCGGCCGCTGAACCCGCCCAGCAGCGCAATGATCAACAGGATGATCAGAAATGTTCCGAGCGTCATTTTGGTCTCCTTTTTTGAGGTTGATTGCTTCGTTCATTTCGAAACGCCGCGCCCGGCGACCAGGCCGCCGGCCACGGCCAACGCGATCATCGGGAACGGCGGCAAGTTGCGACCGGTTTTGAGAATCTGCGCGAGTGCGGCGGATTCCCGTCCACCGCGTTCGAGCAAGGGCAGCAACGCATCGATATCGTCTTCCGGGATCGCCGACGGCGGATCGCGCCGCGCCATCCAGCGCCGCGCCAGCACGCTCGCCGGCCAAACCGCGATCGCGAGTCCGGCATAGATCGCCGCGACCACGAGTGCCGCGTCGATGCCGTCCATACGCAAAAGCAGCGCCTCGAATCCCGCCTTGGTCGCGAAGCCGAGCGCCACGCAACCGAACGCCAGGGCGGTCGCGCAAGCGGCGACCGTCACCAGCGGACGGATGCCGCCGCGCGCGACGGCATCCAAGGCGAGACCCATCAGCGGGGCGAGCATCGGTTATTCGCGCGCGCGGGCCGCCATCGCCAGCGACAGGCCGACGCCGAACGCGATCAGCATCGCCGCCATCGGATGTTGTTCGATCCCGGATTCGAGCTTTGCGCCCACCACGCGCAATTGCTTCTGCGCGCCGGCCGCCGTGTCGGCAAGCTTCTCCGTAATGGCGGATCCCGCATCGGCGGCGGTTTCGCCCGCGTCGCTCGCGCGCGCTTTGGCGACCTTACCGAGCGAGGTGGCGAGCTTGGCGACATCGTCGCGCAACGCGGCGATATCGGCGGCCAGATCGGCGGCCGACGCTTCGGTGTTCTTGCTCATGCGCTTCTCCATCGTGAAAGGGCGATCGACGAACGCGGTCGCCCGGGTGTCACGGCAAGTTAGGAAACGCGGTCGCGCGCGCATCAGCCCCGGAAAATACCCGCGCGGAAAATTCTCCCGTGCATCCGCAGGCGAACCGCAATTCGCGCTGTTACGTACGCATTTCCACGAACTTGCCTTCTTCGTTGCCGCGAATCGGCCAGATTTCGCCGCATTCGCCTGCGATCCAAGGCGGGCGTTTCGATCAAGGCGGGTCCGGCCCGTCGGCGCATAGAGCTCGATAAGCGGCCCGGCGAACCCCCTCGCCGGCGAAACCGAAGGAGCGATTTCGCATGAATAAGAACGCCAACCATTTCGCCGTTGCCCGTATGGGCGCCCCTTCCCTGCCTGCGATTCTGCTCGGCGAATCGAAGGCCTATGTTCGCGTGCCCCGGAACGGCCATGGACCGGGAAGCGCGTCGCCGGCCGAACTGGCCGCCGCCAACGAAAAGCTGCGCGCGGATTTGGCGCGCCAGCGCGCTTTGTCGCGTGATCTGCGCAACCTTTTGTTCAGCCTGGACGTGCCCGCCCTGTTTCTGGACCGCACGCTGACGATCCGCGTGTTCACGCCGGCGGCGAGCGTGTTGTTCGGCCTGTTGATTGGCGATGTCGGCAAGCCGGCGACGGAAATGGCGTCACTCGCCGCCGATCGCGACCTACAGGACGATGCGCGCGACGTGCTGCGCGACGGCGCGCCGGTGGAACGTGAAATCCAAACTTCGTGCGGCACGTGGTTCGCGCGTCGCGCGATGCCCTATCGCTCGGAGTCCGGTGCGATCGACGGCGTGGTCGTCACTTACGTCGATATCGGCGACCGGAAACGACAGGCACAGGATATTTCGGAGGCGGGCGACGCGCTGCGCCGCTTCGCCCGGAACCTGACGCCGATGCGCGACATGCTGGCGCGTATCGACGATCCCACCCGTGCGCGCGAGATCCTGGCGCGTCTCGACCGCAAGCTTGATACGCTCGCCACGCGCCTTGGCGCGTCGGAGGAAAGCGTCGCCGAAGATGCGCACGTCGCGGACGATGAACCATCGATCGAGATCAGCTTGCCCGCCGACATGCCCGATGCGGAAGATTCGGCGCGGCGCCTCGACGGCCTCAGCAAGCGCCAGCGCGAGATTCTGGATCTCGTGCTGGCGGGCCACCCCAGCAAGAATATCGCGGTCGATTTGGGCATCAGCCGCCGCACGGTCGAAGGCCACCGCGCCGCGATCATGAAGAAGCTGGGCGTTAAATGCCTGCCCGCTCTCGCCCGCATGGCGATGGCGGCGGCGATGCGCGCGAACGCGGGGGCGGCGGCACCGCCGCCCGCGTGAAGGGATGGATTTTTCGGGAAATCCGCTGGTCGGAGCGAGAGGATTCGAACCTCCGGCCCCTAGCTCCCGAAGCTAGTGCTCTACCAGGCTGAGCTACGCTCCGACCGTGCGGGGCCGTCCCTATACCGCCCCTGGCCGCCCTTCGCAAGCGATTGATGCGGCGGGTTTTCCGGCCACGTTTTGAGGCCCGAAAACCGCGCTTTCCGGCGATCTCGAGACTTTGGCACGGGGGTTGCGATACCCTGCTTGCAATGACCGTCGAAACCATCGCCACCCGCCCCGCCCCCGCCGCGATCCGCCAGGCTCTGGCCGAGCCCGCGCGCCGGGGCACGGCCGGCTTCGCCGAGCTGCTGGCGACCGCGCGGCGCGAAAGCGGCCTGAAAACCGACGCCAAGAACCCGAATTCCAGCGCCACGGGGCTTTTCCAGTTCACCGAACAGACCTGGATGGAGCTGGTGCGCCGCCACGGCGCCAAATACGGCATGGGCGACGCGGCGAAGAAAATCACGAAGGATCCCGTCACCGGCCGGAACGAAGTGCCGAGTGCCGAGGACCGATCGGCAATTCTTGCCCTGCGCAAAGACGCGAAACTCGCCGCCGCGATGGCGGGCGAATTGTCGAAGACCAATCGCAACAGTTTGCAAAAGGCGCTGGGCCGCGAGCCGACCTATCAAGAGGTCTACGCGGCGCATTTCCTGGGCGCGTCGGGTGCCGTGCGCCTGATCAAGGCCGCCGAAGCCAATCCCGACCAGCCGGCCAATCGCGTACTGCCGGTCGCGGCCAAGGCCAACCGCGCCGTGTTCCACGATCGCGACGCCAAGCGCGCACGCACGGCGGGCGAAGTCGCCCAGCGCCTCGACCTCGACGGCGTCACCGACACGCGCGGGCGCGTGTCGGGTGCGGAATTCACCGAAGGCATCGTCGTCGCACGCGGCCGCCGGCCCGAAGCCGCACCCCCCAACGCCGTACAAAACGCGTTGTCGGCGCAGCTTCAGGCCCAGCTTTCGGCGAACGACGGCTAAGAGCCGATCTCGCCGCCGTCGATCTTCTCGACCGCGATCACCGACGGGCGCGGCGGCCAATCGTCGCGGAAATCCGGCCAGCGCGTCGACGGGTTCTCGTAATTCGAGCCGCGCGCCTCGCCCGGATGCTGGATGGCGAGGAACAGCGTCTTGCCGTCGGGCGTGAAACACGGCCCGCAGACTTCCGCCCCCGACGGTGCGCCGTAGATGCGCTTGGTCACCGCACGCCCCGGCCCTTCGGTATCGGTGCCGAACAAACCGTCGGCGCGGGCGGGCGAGGCTTGCGTGGGCATGCCGTCGGTCGAGATCCACATGCGCCCCTTCGGATCGAAGGCGACGTTGTCGGGGGCCGCGAGCCAGCCATTCGGCCCCACGCCGGCACCATACTTGGCGCCGGACGCCGGATCGGCGGGATCGCCGCCCATCAGGAAAATATCCCAACGGAACACGTCGGCGGCGTGATCGGCCTTCGCCCCGCGCCCGCCGGGCGGAATCATCTCGACGACATGGCCCGTGCGGCTGCCCACGCGCGGATTGGCGGGGTTGACGCGCGTGCGCGCCTCGGCCGCATCCGCCGCCGCACGGCGTTCGTTATAGGTGCACATCACATAGGTGCGCCCCGTTACGGGATTGGTCTCGACGTCCTCCGGACGATCCATCGGCGTGGCGCCGACCAGATCGGCCGCCCGGCGCGCTTCGATCAGCACGTCGGCTTGGGTTTCGAAACCGTTGGCGGCGGTGAGCGGTCCTTGACCATGGACGAGCGGCAGCCAGCGCAACGAACCATCCGCATCGAAGCGCGCGACCGACAATGTGCCCTCGTCGAGCAGATCGCGATTGGCGCGGCGGTTCTTGGGATCGAACTTGCCCGACGAGACGAAGCGATAGACATATTCGAAGCGCTCGTCGTCGCCGGAATAAACCGCGACGCGCCCATCGGGACATACGACGCAGGTCGCCCCTTCATGCTTGAAGCGGCCCAAGGCCGTGCGCTTCACCGGCGAGGATTTCGGATCGTAGGGATCGTATTCGACGACCCAGCCATAGCGATTGGGCTCGTTCGGGTTCTTCTCGACGTTGAAGCGCTCGAAATACGTCGCCCAGGGTGCGCCTTGATAGGCCTGCACACCGTAGCGCGCGTGGTTGCGCGCCTCGGGCGTTTTAGCCGCGTCGCCGCCGAAATAGCCGTTGAAGTTTTCTTCGCCCGACAGAACCGTCCCCCACGGCGTGACGCCACCGGCACAGTTGTTCAGCGTGCCGACGACCAGCGTGCCGGTGCGATCCTCGTTGGAGCGCAAGCGCGGATGGCCCGCCGCCGGGCCGGACACGTGGAACATCTCGCCCGAGCCCGACAGGCGGCGATTGAACTTGCTGTCGCGCACGAAGCGCCACTCGCCACCGATCTTCGCGACCTCGATCGTCGATAGGCCGTGTGCTGCCATCTCGACTTCGCATTGCTCTTTGGTTTGGTTGCCGCGCTCGCCGATACCCGGGAACATGAGGTTCCCGTTGCAGTACTCGTGATTCACATGCAGCAAGCCGCGCGTCGAGCTGCGCGAGCCATAGGGCAGCGGGAAGAACGCCATGAAATCGTTGTTGTAGCCGAATTGGCGTTCCTGCTTGGCGCCGCTTTGCGCGCGCGGATCGAAGCCGGGCGCGTCGGCAAACAGCGGATCGCCCCATTTGATGACGAAGCTGCGCTTATAGCCGGGGGCGACGCGATCTTGCGCGTTCATCACGCTGTCGGCGTCGGCGAATTTCAACGACGAGCGCCCGGCCTGCGCCTGCGCTTCTTCGGGCAGCGCCGCCGCGAGCCCCGCAGCAGCCGCCCCGCCCAGCAACGCGCGCCGGCTCAACCGTTCTTGTGCGATGTCGCCGAACACGCGGCCCATCGGGCGCGCAATGCCAATCGATTCCGGATCGTCTTCGAACTCCGCCATTTTTCCCTCCCCCGGGTTTTATGACGGAAATATTACGATCCGTCTTCGGGGAATAGCGAGTCCTGTTTTCACGGCCGCTCAGCAGCCTCGACTGCCTCCAACCTTGTCTGGGCCATCTATGAATGGGACAGTTTATGAGTAGACCGATAGGCAGGAGAATTTGAGATGGCGTCTCAGGTCAAATCCATCCGCGCTTCAAATCGCACGCAAACATCTCTTGAACTAGAGATTTCGCTGGAGAACTCGGAAACTGTAACGCTCGACTTAAACAGCATCTCAGGCGCCGCGATAGTCAAAGCAATAGTCGAACATGGGCCTTATGCGCCTGAACCGTACGTGCTCGACTTCGCTTCATTCGGTTTTGCGTCGAGCCCTTCTGCGGAAGGCCACGTCGCTTTGGCATTTAAGCTTTCCAAGAACCTCTACCCGGTCGCGATCCGAGTGCCGCAAGAGAAACTTCCGAGCATCCGCGCATCCATTGCCCAATGGGAATCGCAACAGCCCGGCAGAGCTTAGTTTAGCTGCACCTCAGCAACTGCCAGGCCGTCAACAGGCTTACGAAGCGCTCCACGGTAGCGAATAGGTCTTCACATTGGTGAAGCACTTCATCGCCTCGACGACGCCTTCCTTGTGGCCGAGCCCCGAATCCTTGATGCCGCCGAAGGGCGACATTTCGATGCGATAGCCGGGCACTTCCCAGATATTCACGGTGCCGACGTTGAGTTCCTTGATGAAGCGATTGATGTGGTCGAGGCGCCAGGTGCACACGCCCGACGACAGACCGTACTTGGTCGAGTTCGACACGCGGATCGCGTCGTCGATATCCTTGACGCGCACGACCGGAATGACGGGCCCGAAGGTTTCCTCGCGCACCAATTCGCAGTCATACGGCACATGGTCGACGACCGTCGGCGGGTACAGCGCACCCTGGCGGTTGTTCCCGTGCAGCAGTTTCGCCCCCAGGCCGACCGCATCGATCACGCGCTTTTCGAAGCTTTGCGCCGCGCGCTCGTGGATCACCGTGCCGATATCGGTTTCAGGATCCATCGGGTCGCCGGATTTGAGCTTCTTGGCGTGAACCATGATGCGCTCGACCAATCTGTCCGCGATGCTGTCAACCGCGAGAATACGCTTCACGGCCGTGCAGCGCTGGCCCGAATTCTTGGTCGCCCCCGCGACGGCGAGTTCGGCGGCCTTATCCGGATCGGCATCGTCGAGCACGATCAGCGGATCGTTGCCGCCGAGTTCGAGCACCACGCGGCGATAGCCGGCCTTCTGCGCGATCATCTTGCCGACCGCGACCGAGCCCGTGAACGTCACCAGATCGATATTCGGATCGGTGATCATCGCGTCGCCCAGATCGGCGGGCGAGCCGGTCACGACCGACAGCATTTCGGGCGGCAAGCCCGCTTCGTAAAGAATGTCGGCGAGCGCCAACGCCGTCAGCGGCGTCAATTCCGTCGGCTTCAGCACCACGCGGTTATTGGTCGCGATCGCCGGTGCGATCTTGTGCGACACCATGTTGAGCGGGTGATTGAACGGCGTGATCGCCGAGATCACGCCCTGCAACGGCTCGCGCAAAGTGTGGATGCGGCGCGCCTTGCCGTGCGGGGTGATGTCGCAAGCGAAGGTCTCGGCGTCCTCGCGGATCGCGAGCTGGCCCGACAGCGTATAGACGTCGTAGGCGCGGCCCACTTCGTAATACGAATCCTTCAGGCTCAAACCGCTTTCGGCGGTAATGATGCGCGCCAGCATCTCCTTGCGCGACGCGATCAACTCGCCCGCCTTCATCAGGATCTTCTGGCGGTCGTAGCGCGTGAGCTTGGACTTGAACGCCGCCCCGATCTTGAACGCCTCGGCGACTTGCGCGGCGCTGGCGCGCGGCACGGTGCCGACGACGGCCCCCGTATAGGGATCGAACACGTCGAGCGTGCCCAGATCGCCCGCGACCTTCTTGCCGGCGATGCGCAAGGATTCCGCGCGGAATTCGATGCGGGGGAATTTCACGGGGGCGTTCATGCGGGCACCTTTTCGGCGACACGGTTGAAGGCGAAGTCGAACGCGTCGAAATTGCGGTAGGTCCGCCCGGCTTCGACCGTCAGCTTGCGGTTGGAAATCAGCGGCACGTTCTGTTCGGACACGCCGCCATGCGAACGCAGCGGCTCCTTGAGGCCCGAAAGATCGTGGCGTTCGACGCTCGTGCCCACCGTCACGTTCTTGGTCGACACGACGACCAGCTCGCCTAGGCGATCGGGCGGCAATTGGAACTTGGCCGCCGCCTCGTCCTTGGTCAGCACCATCTCGATGCCCTTGATCGCGGCGATGTGCTTGGCGATTGCGGCCTTGTCGGCACTCGCGGGCAGATAGACGACACCGTAGGAACCCAGCGCGCCATGATGCACGACATAGGGGTCGGTGATCGGCAGGATCACGCGCGCGACATCCTTGCCCAGCAGATCGTCGAGCGCGCCTTGCAGATAGACGACGGCGGGTTTGCCGTCGGCCCCGTGCTTGGCGTTCATGCCGTGATCGGCGGTGACGACGATCGTCGCCCCCATCGCGTCCAGACGCGCGAGATAGGAATCCATCATCGCGTAGAAATCGTCGGCGACCGGCGTGCCGGGGGCGTGCTTGTGCTGGATGTAATCGGTCGTCGACAGATACATCACGTCGGGGCGCATCGTCTCCATCAGCTTGACGCCGGCGGCGAACACGAATTCCGACAGACCCGCCGAATAGACATCGGGTACGCCCATGCCGACGAAGGCGTTGACGCCTTCGATGCCGTTGTCGGCGAGGGTCGTTTTGTCGGATTTCTCGGACGAGAAGCACACGGCCTTGCCCGGCGCCATTTTCACGCCATGGCCCAGCAACGCGCGCAGCTTGTCCTTCGCGGTGACGATGGCGAGCGTCTTGCCGAGTTCCTGGAGCTTCTGGAACAGCGTGGGTGCCCGCAGAAACTTCGGATCGTTCATCATCACTTCCTTGCCCGTTTCCGGATCGAGGAAGTAATTGCCCGAGATGCCGTGCACCGACGGCGGCGCACCGGTGACGATCGACAGATTATTCGGGTTGGTGAAGCTCGGCACCACGCAATGGCCGATCAACGACGTGCCGTTTTCGAAGCAGCGCTTGAAAAAGGGCGCGCGGCCCTTCGCGATCGCCGCTTCGATATAGCCGGGTTCGGAGCCGTCGACGCAAACGACGACCACCGGATTCTGGGGCAGCGCGTAAGCGCGGCCGTTGACGTCCATCTTGCCCATATCAGCTCCTTATTCGGCGGCCTGCATCTGTGCCGGCGCGCCGGTCGCGACACCCATTTCGGCGAGCGTCGCGGCGATCGCCGCGAGCACGCCCTTGATCTGGCTCTCGTCGATCCGGCCGATGCAGCCGATGCGGAAGGAATCCGCCACCGTCAGCTTGCCCGGATAGATCACGTAGCCTTGATCCTTCAGGCGATCATAGAAGCTCTGGAAGACAAATTTGTTATCGGCGGGCATGCGCACGGTCACGATGATCGGCGCTTGCAGCGCGTCGGGCAGCAGCGTGACGAAGCCCATTTTGCGCAAGCCTTCCACCAGCACGCGGCAGTTATTCGCGTAGCGCTTACCGCGACCGGCGACGCCGCCCTCGGCCGCGTGCTCGTCCAGCGCCTTGGCGAGCGACATGATCGTGTGAATGGGTGGGGTAAAGCGCCATTGGCCGGTGCGCTCGAAGCCCTGCCATTGGTCGTGCAGGTCGAGCACCAATGTCGTCGCGTTGCCCTTGGTCTCGGCGAGGGCGGCCTTGTCGCAAACGACGAAGCCGAGGCCCGGCACGCCTTCGAGATTCTTGTTCGACGATGCGGCGAGCGCGTCGTAGCGGCACGCCTTGGACAGCGTCAGCGCGCCGAAGGCGCTCATCGCATCGATCAGCAAACGGCGGCCGTGCTTGGCCGTGACGTCCGCCAGCGCGTCGATGGGGTTGAGCACGCCCGACGTCGTTTCGCATTGGACCGCGAACACATGCGTGATCGACTTATCCTTGGCGAGGGCCGCGTCCAGCACGGCCGGATCGATCGGCTTGTCTTCCGGGAAGTCGATCGTCGCGACCGCGCGGCCGGCGATTTCCGCGATGCGCTTGGCGCGCACGCAATAGGCGCCGTTGTTGCAAATCAGCATTTTGCCGGTCTTCGGCACGAAGCTCGTGATCATCGCCTCGACCGCGAACGTGCCCGAGCCCTGCACGGGTACGGTGACATGGCTGTCGGCGCGCTCGGCGATTTCCGCGATCCGGCGCAGCACGCCCTTATTGGCTTCGAGGAACACCGCGTCGCGGCTGCCCCAATCGTGCAGCATCGCTTCCTTGACCGCTTTGGACGTCGTCAGCGGGCCGGGGGTGAGCAGCAGCTTGTCGCCGGTTTGCGAGAGACCTTGGGGAACATTGGCCATCTGGATTTCCTCCGAAATACCGGCGGAGCATGGCCTTGCCCTATCTATAGGTCCAATACATAATAACAATGTTTCAAATCGGATTTATCTATAGATGAACCCCATCCTGCTGCGCGCCTTCTGGCTGGTCGCCAAGGAAGGCGGATTCAGCCGCGCCGCCCGCAAGGCGCGCGTCAGCCAGCCCACTTTGTCGGCGCAGGTGAAGGCGCTGGAGCAGCGCTACGCCACACCCTTGTTCGTGCGCCAAGGCCGCGCCATTCGCCTCACCCCCGCCGGGCGGCGCTTGCTGGATGTGGCCGAGCGTTACATGGCGCTGGCGGACGAAGCCGAAGCCGCGATCCAAGGGGCCTCGGGCGGGGCGCGGGTGTTCCTGAACGTCGCGGCCGACGGACCGGGCCCGGCATTGGCGGTGCTGAAATCCTGGCGCGCGACGCTTCCCGATCTTGGCTTCGCGCTGGCGATCGGCAATTCGGAGGATGTCGCGCGCAAGCTGCTGGCCTACGAAGCCGATGTCGGCATTCTCGCCAAAGCCATCGCCGATCCGCGTTTGACGCTCGAACCGCTGAAGCGCGATCGGCTTGTCGCCTTCGTGCCGATCACCGATCCACGCGCCAAACGCAAACGCATACGCCTCGCCGATGTGGCGGCGGGACCGGTGATCTTGCGCGAACGCGGATCGGTCACGCGCGAGCGGTTCGAAACGGGGCTTGCGGCGGCAAGGCTGCAACTCGGGCCCGCCGTCGAGGTCGCGACGCGCGAAGGTGTGGCCGAAGCGGTCGCGGCCGGGTTCGGCGTCGGCCTCGTTTTCGAATCCGAACTCGCCCCCGATCCGCGCTTCGCCAAGCTGACATTTGCGGATGCCGAACTCGACGTGGGCGAATATCTCGCTTGCCTCGCCGAGCGCCGCCGCCAACCCGCCATCGACGGGTTTTTCGCGGCGGCGACCGAACTCTTCGGCCGCAATTGACCCAAATCATTTCGCAGGCGCGAAGGCGGGCCTAAGCAAGGGACATTATGTTGTCCCCCGAAGCCCTGACCTTGGCCGAAGCCAAAGTCCCCCGCTACACGAGCTATCCGACCGCGCCGCATTTCTCGCCCGCGATCGGTCCGGCCCATGCCAGAAGCTGGATGGCAGCGATCGACGATACGGCGCCCGTGTCGATCTATATCCACGTGCCGTTCTGCGAAAAGCTGTGCTGGTATTGCGGCTGCAACACCTCGATCGCGTCGAAATACGCGCCGGTCCATCATTATTTCCAAACGCTGCTGAAGGAGATCGCGCAGGCGCGCCGCGCGATCGGCCGCGAATTGCGCGCGGGCCATGTGCATCTGGGCGGGGGCACGCCCAACGCGCTGAACGCCGCCGATCTCGCTTCGCTCGCGCGGGCGTTGCGCGACGCCTTCCGCTTCGACGACCAAACGCGCTTCGAGATCGAGATCGATCCGCGCACGCTGGACGATTCGCAGATCGCCGCGCTGAAGGAAGCGGGCATCACGCGCGCCAATCTCGGCATCCAGGATTTCGATCCCCGTGTGCAGCATGCGATCAACCGCATCCAGCCGTTCGAGCTGGTCGCGGAGAAGCTCGCCAAATTACGCGCGGCGGGCATCGCTGAGATCGGCATGGATTTGATCTACGGTCTGCCGCATCAATCCGCGCGTACGATCGAAGCGACGATCGACCAATCGGCGGAGTTGGGGGCCGAGCGCATCGCGCTGTTCGGCTACGCGCATGTGCCGTGGATGAAACCGCATCAGAAATTGCTCGAACCCGAAGGCCTGCCCGGCATGCGCGAGCGCATGACGCTGGTCGAGGCCGCGCATAAGCGCCTGGACGAACGCGGCTATACGCGCATCGGGATCGACCATTTCGCCTATCCCGACGACGAGATGGCGCTGGCCCAGCGCGAAGGCAGGCTGCGCCGCAATTTCCAGGGCTACACGACCGATACGGCCGATGCGTTGATCGGCTTCGGTCCGTCGGCGATTTCCGCCTATGCGCAAGGCTACGCGCAGAATCACGCGCGCCTCGACCATTGGCGCGACGCGGTCGACCGCGATCTCGTCCCCGTCCTGCGCGGCATCCAGATTACCGACGAGGACCGCCTGCGCCGCGCGGTCATCGAACGGCTGATGTGCGATATGGAAGTCGATCTCGACGCGCTTTGCCGGGCGCACGGCGTGGCGAACCACGCGCTCGACCATTTCCGCGACGAACTCGACCGCCTCGAATTCATGGTACGCGGCGGCTTGGTCGCGGTAGATGGCACAAGCTTGCGCATCCCCGCGGCCGC
>JAIUNH010000010.1 GCA_020161965.1 Pseudomonadota bacterium | reverse complement strand
GCGCGCCTTGATGGAGCGCATGGACCGTCTGCAACGCGACATGGATGTCATGCAGCGCAATCTCGCGCGCGGCACCACGGGCGGCAGCAGCGCGTCGCCGTCGGTCACGCAATCCGCCCCGCCGCCGCCCGCTGGCGTCGCGAGCTCGGCCTTCGTCGAGCAAACCGAAACGCGCGTCGGCCGTCTTGAAGAACAGATGCGCGATCTGACCGGCAAGCTGGAGGAAGCGAATTATCGCGCCGCGCAAATCCAGCAGCGCTTGGACAAGCTGGTCGGCGATGTCGATTTCCGCCTGACGCAGCTCGAACGCGGCGGTGCCGCTGCACCCGCGCAGACCGGCGATGCCGCCCCGGCCGCGCAACCGGCCGCACCCGTCGCCCCCACCGCGTCGAACGTGCAGGCGCCGCGTGCGGGCACCAACTTGGCGCCGGGCGAAGCGCGTGTGTTGCTGGTACCCGCTGCCCCGCCTGCCGCCCCGCAATCGGCGGCCGCTGCCCCGGCCGCTGCCGCCGCGCAGTCGGCGATTTCGTTGCCCGCCGGTCCGCCCGAAACGCAATACGAATTCGCCTATGGCCTCTATCAGCAGGCGGTGCAGGATCGCGGCGATTTCGGCCGTGCGGAAACCGCTTTGCGCCAGTTCATCGGCGCGCATGGCCAGCATCGTCTGGCGGGCGATGCGCAATATTGGCTGGGCGAAACCTTCTACGCGCGGCGCGATTGGAATTCGGCGGCGCGCGAATTCGCCGCGCAGTTCCGCACCTATCCGCAAAACGCCAAGGCGCCCGACAGCTTGTTGCGCCTGGGCCAGTCGCTGGGCCAGCTCAACCGCAAAGACGACGCTTGCGGCACGCTCGCCGAACTCGATCGCCGTTATCCCAATTCCTCGCAGACGATAAAGATCGCGGCCACCCGCGAGCGCCAGCGTCTGCAGTGCCGGGCCTAAGCCCGGGGGAATTTTCTTCCCTGATCGAAAGGCTCGGGCCTTTCGAACCCGATCCCGTGATCGCAATCGCCTGGTCGGGCGGCGGCGATTCGACCGCCTTGCTGCTGCTGGCGCGCGACTGGGCGCGGATGCGCGGCGGGCGCGTCGTGGCGCTGCATGTCGATCACGGCTTGCGCGCGGAATCGGCGGACGAAGCCGCGATGTTGGCGGCACGGGCGCGCGACTGGGGCATCGAATTCGCCGCCTTGCGTTGGGACGGGCCCAAGCCGCGCACCGGTATTCTGGAAGCCGCGCGCGAGGCGCGCTACGCGTTGCTCGAAGCCGAATGCGCACGGCGCGCGATCTTGCATCTGTTGGTCGCGCATAACGCCGACGATCAGGCCGAAACCGTCGCCTTGCGCACCGAACGGCATTCGGGCGCCGTCGGCCTCGCCGGTATGTCCGCGATCGTCGAGCGTTCGCAAATCCGAATTCTTCGCCCGGTGCTGGATGCGCCGCACGAAACCTTGCTCGCGACCTGCCGCGCTTACGCGGCGGCATGGATCGAGGATCCGTCGAACGCCAATCCCGCGACCGCGCGCGGGCGGATGCGTGCCGGGGAACTGCCCAAGCCCGATCCGCAAGCCGCGAATGCGCGCCGGGAACGCGAACGCGAATTGGCGCATCGCTTGGCGCTTGCCGTGTCGGTGGCGCCGGAAGGTTTCGCGCGCTTGAACTTGGCGGCGTTGGGCGACGGCGAATTGGCGGTCGAGGCGTTGGGCCGCATCGCGCGGGCGATCGGCGGCGGCGAATACACGCCGCGCCGCGTGCGCGCGACCGGCGTGTTCGCCGCGTTGATGCGCGGAAGTACCGCGACCTTAGGGCGTTGTCGCTTCGCGCCCACCCGCGATGGGCGCATCGTCGTGGCGCGCGAAGAGGCTCCCGCGCCGCCGGAAATCCCAATCCCGCCCGGTGAAATCGTCGCTTGGGACGGACGTTTCGCGCTGCATCTTCGCGACGGTCCGTCCGGTTTATCCGTGGGCGCTTTGGGCGACGACGGGTGGGCCGCCTTGCCGCAGCCCGAGCGCGCCGCCGCACGTGCGCGCATCCCCTTGATCGCGCGCGCTGTTTTACCCGCTTTGCGGGACCTTGACGGGGTGCTCGCCGTTCCCCACCTCTTGTATGGACGCAACGCGCAAGCACTTGATACGCTGGCGAAGTTGGACGTCCGGTTCCGTCCGCGCCTGCCTATGGCGCCGGCGGAATTCGTGTGACGCTTTTTCCGGTCTCGAAAGGCTGCGCCTTGAACAATTTCGGCAAGAACCTGGTTCTTTGGGTGATCATCGGCTTGTTGCTGATCGCTCTGTTCAACATGTTCCAGGGCTCGGGCCCGCGCGGCAACGCGCAGCCGATGTCGTATTCCGAATTCATCGCCAATGTCGATCGCCAGCAGGTGCGCGACGTGACGATTCAGGGCCCCAATCTGCGCGGCTCGCTGACCGACGGGCGCCAATTCGCGACCTATGCGCCGAGCGACCCGGGGCTCGTGGATCGCCTGCAGCGCAATAACGTCAATTTCTCGGCCCAGCCGCTCGAGGAGCAGATCCATCCGCTGCTCTCGATCCTGCTGTCCTACGCGCCGTTCCTGATCATGATCGGCTTGTGGATCTTCTTCATGCGCCAGATGCAGGGCGGCGGCGGAAGGGCCATGGGCTTCGGCAAAAGCCGCGCGCGCCTGCTGACCGAAAAGGTCGGCCGCGTGACGTTCGATGATGTGGCCGGCATCGACGAAGCCAAGGGCGAGCTCGAGGAAATCGTCGAATTCCTGCGCGATCCGCAGAAATTCCAGCGTTTGGGCGGCAAGATCCCCAAGGGCGTTCTCTTGGTTGGTCCTCCCGGCACGGGTAAGACGCTGCTCGCGCGCGCCATCGCGGGCGAAGCCAATGTGCCGTTCTTCACCATCTCGGGCTCCGACTTCGTCGAAATGTTCGTCGGCGTCGGTGCGTCGCGCGTGCGCGACATGTTCGAGCAGGGCAAGAAGAACGCGCCGTGCTTGATCTTCATCGACGAAATCGACGCGGTCGGCCGCCATCGCGGTGCGGGCCTGGGCGGCGGCAACGACGAACGCGAGCAAACGCTCAACCAGTTGCTGGTCGAGATGGACGGCTTCGAAGCCAACGAAGGCGTTATCCTGATCGCGGCGACCAACCGCCCCGACGTGCTCGACCCCGCCTTGCTGCGTCCCGGCCGCTTCGACCGTCAGGTCGTGGTGCCGAATCCCGACGTCGCGGGCCGCGAGAAGATCCTCAAGGTCCATCTGCGCAAGGTGCCGCTGTCGCCCGACGTGGACGCCAAGGTCATCGCGCGCGGCACGCCCGGCTTCTCGGGTGCCGACCTCGCCAACCTCGTCAACGAAGCCGCGTTGCTGGCGGCACGCCGCGCCAAGCGCTTCGTGACGATGTCGGAACTGGAAGACGCCAAGGACAAGGTCATGATGGGCACCGAGCGCCGCTCGATGGTCATGACCGAGAAGGAGAAGGAGCTGACCGCCTATCACGAAGCCGGTCACGCGCTCGTCTCGATCTCCGTCCCCGGCAACGATCCGCTGCACAAGGTGACGATCATCCCGCGCGGCCGTGCGCTGGGCCTCACCATGATGCTGCCCGAGCGCGACAAGCTCTCAATCTCGAAATACGAGATGGAAGCGAAGCTCGCGATGGCCTTCGGCGGCCGCGTGGCCGAAGAACTGATCTTCGGGCCGGAGAACGTGACGACCGGTGCCGCGGGCGACATCCAGATGGCGACCGCGATGGCGCGGCGCATGGTCACCGAGTTCGGCATGTCCGATAAGCTCGGCCGCGTGCGCTACAACGCCAACGAACAGGAAGTGTTCCTGGGTCACTCGGTGACGCAGACGCAGAACATCTCCGAGCAGACGGCGAACCTGATCGATTCGGAAGTGCGTCGCATCGTCGAAGGCGGCGAGGTAAAGGCGCGCGAAGTGCTGAACACCCGCATCGACGATCTGCACAAGCTCGCCAAGGGCCTGCTCGAATACGAAACCCTGTCGGGCGACGAGGTGCAGACCTTGCTGCGCGGCGAAACGATCGAACGCCCGGATGCGGACGCCCCGCCGCCGGCCGCCAAGACCGGGGGGCGTCGCGGCTCGGTGCCCACGTCGGGCTCCAAACCCGCCGCCGATCCGGGTGCGGCGCCCGCATAAACGCCCAAGAAGACGAAGCTGCGACGAACGGCCCCGCCTCCAAGCGGGGCCGTTTTCGTTTGGGTACACGCGCGGACATGCTAATTCTGCGCGTAACATGATGTTGCGCCGCTTCGACCGTTTCGCCCTCGACCGTCCGCTGGTGATGGGCATCGTCAACACGACGCCGGACTCGTTCTCCGACGGCGGCGATCATTTCGATCGCGACGCGGCGATCGCGCGCGGTCTCGAACAGCTGGCGGATGGCGCCGACATTCTCGATATCGGCGGCGAATCGACGCGCCCCGGCTCGGCCCCCGTGCCGCCGGGCGAGGAGCGTCGCCGCGTCGTGCCGGTGATCGAGGCTTTGGCGAAGGCCGGCGCGGTCGTCTCCATCGACACGCGCCATGCCGATACGATGAAGGCAGCCCTCGATGCGGGGGCGTCGATCGTCAACGACATCACGGCGCTGACCGGTCCCGGTTCGCTCGATCTCGTCGCCACGCGCGGCGTCTCGGCGGTGCTGATGCATATGCAGGGCGAGCCCAAGACGATGCAGGCGAACCCGCATTACGAAAACGCGCCGCAGGAGATCGCGGATTATCTGGCAGCCCGCATCGCCGTTTGCGAAGCGGCGGGTATTGCGCGCACAAAGCTCAGCGTCGATCCCGGTATTGGCTTCGGCAAATCGGTCGCGCATAACGCGCAGATCCTGGCGCGGATCGACGTGCTGCGCGCGCTGGACGTCGCCGTGCTGATCGGCGTGTCGCGCAAAAGTTTCCTGGGTGCCTTGTCGAAAGGCGAGAAGCCCAAGGATCGCTTGCCCGGATCATTGGCGGCGGGGCTCGCCGCCGTCGCGCGCGGGGCGGATATTCTGCGCGTCCACGATGTTGCGCCAACGATCCAGGCCTTGAAGGTCTGGCGGGCCATTGAATCCACGCAATAAACCGCAATAACCCGTGTCTTTACGGGGACTCTCCCGCCGCCTATAAGCGCCGATATGCGTAAGCTTTTCGGAACCGACGGGATTCGCGGCCTCGCCAATGTGGCGCCGATGACGGCCGAAACCGCCATGGCGGTGGCCATCGCGGCGGGCAAGGTGCTGCGCAAAAGCCATCACCGCCCGCGCGTGTTGATCGGCAAGGATACGCGGCTCTCGGGTTATATGTTCGAGAACGCGTTGACCGCCGGGTTCCTGTCGATCGGCATGGACGTGCTGTTGCTCGGGCCCATGCCCACGCCGGCCGTCGCGATGCTGACGCGGTCCTTGCGCGCCGATCTGGGCGTGATGATCTCCGCTTCGCATAATCCGCATCACGACAACGGCATCAAATTGTTCGGCGCCGACGGCTACAAGCTGTCGGACGAATTGGAGGCCGAGATCGAGCGCCATATCGGCGACGATTCCGGCCGCGTCGAACCCGAAAAGCTCGGGCGCGCGCGCCGCATCGACGATGCGCCCGGCCGCTATATCGAATTCGCCAAGGCGACCTTCCCGAAGGGTTTGAGCCTCGACGGCCTCAAGATCGTCGTCGATTGCGCCAACGGTGCGGCCTATCGCGTGGCGCCGACCGTATTGTGGGAATTGGGAGCGGAGATCGTGCCGCTCGCCATCGATCCCGACGGGTTCAACATCAACAAGGATTGCGGCGCCACGCATGTCGAAACGCTGCAACAGGCCGTGGTTGCGCATGGCGCGCATGTCGGCCTCGCGCTCGACGGCGACGCCGACCGATTGCAATTGGTCGACGAGAAAGGCCGCCTGATCGACGGCGACCAAGTTCTCGCCGCCATCGCGCGCGCGTGGAAGGCCGACGGCAAATTGCGCAAGGGCACGGTCGTCGCGACCGTCATGTCCAATCTGGGTTTGGAGCGTTGGCTGGAAGGCGAAAGCCTGACGCTGACGCGCACCAAGGTCGGCGACCGCTACGTGCTTGAAGCGATGCGCGAACTCGACGCCAATCTCGGCGGCGAGCAATCGGGCCATGTGATCCTGTCGGATTACGCGACGACCGGCGACGGTTTGATCGCAGGTCTGCAAATGCTCGCTTCCATCGTGCAATCGGGCAAAAACACGAGCGACGTGGCGCATGTGTTCGAAGCGCTGCCGCAATTGCTGGAGAATGTGCGCTTCGCTTCCGCCCCGCCGCTCGACGACGCCAAAGTCAAAGCCGCGATCGCGGCGGCGGAAAAGAAGCTGGGCCGCAACGGGCGCGTGTTGATCCGCAAATCGGGTACCGAACCTTTGGTGCGCGTGATGGCCGAAGGGCCGACCGACGACGCGGTGCGCGATGCGGTCGGCGGGATCGTTTCGGCGTTAATCGATGCGGGCGGGACGAAGGCCGGCGGCAGCAAAGCTTCGGCCCCGGCGGCGAAGCCCACGCCCAAAGCCGACGCAACCGCGGCGGGCGGGCCAGGCCGTCGCGCCAAGCCGCAACGCGGGGCGGCGGAGTAGAGCCCTTTCCGACCCAATGGAACCGTTTGTGCCACAGGAATTTTTCGTCGCGGGTAGAAGAAGGGCGAAGCCGCGTAGCGGTGACTACGCGCGAGCCCTTCGACGCCCCCGCGGCGAAAAAGGCCGTGGCCCTTCGGGTCGGGTTACGGCGGGCGCCCGCTTTGTCGCGACCCTCGCCGATAGAACCACTATCGGCTTCGGATCGCTCCGCGCGGTTCGCACACGCCATAACCCGACACAAGCGGCTCCATTGGGTCGGAAAGGGCTCTAACGATGCGCGGACGGGTATTGATCGTCGCCGGTTCGGATTCCGGCGGCGGGGCGGGGATCCAGGCCGATATCAAGGCCGTGACCGCGAATAACGGTTTCGCGATGACGGCGATCACGGCGTTGACCGCGCAGGATACGCATGGCGTGCACGGCGTGCATGTCGTGCCGGTCGATTTCATCGCGCAGCAGATGCGCCTGTGCCTTCGCGATATCGGTGCGGACGCGATCAAGACCGGCATGCTGCACGATAGCGCCACGATCGACGCCGTCGCCGACACGCTGGAAGCGGAAGCCAAAGGCGTGAAGCTGGTCGTCGATCCGGTGATGTACGCCAAAGGCGGCCACCCGCTGCTGCTGCCCGAAGCGGTCACGACGCTGAAGCGACGCATGATGGTGCTGGCAACGCTGCTCACGCCCAATCTGCCCGAAGCCGAAGCTTTATCGGGCATGAGCATCCGGACACCCGCCGATATGCGCCACGCGGCGCAGGCGATGATCACGCTGGGCTGCCAAGCGGTGTTGCTGAAGGGCGGGCATCTCGATTCCGATAACGTCGTCGATATTTTGGCGACGCCGGAAGGAATCAGAACTTACGAATCTCCGCGCATCAAGACGAAGGCGACGCATGGCACGGGCTGCACGCTCGCCTCGGCGATCGCGACCGGCCTTGCCCAAAATCTCGATCTCGAAACCGCCGTCGGCCGCGCGCGCGACTATGTGCGCCGCGCGATGGAAACGGCCCCCGGCTATGGCGGCGGCCACGGGCCGCTCAACCACGCGCATCCGTTCGATCGTTAAGCGCGCGGCACGCTGGAATAGAGCGAGACGAACAGGAAGCGCTTTTGCGTTTCCTCGATCGGGTAATCGTCGTCCATCCAGTTCATCACGTTCGGCGCGAATTCACGAAAATCGCGCCAAGCACCCTGACGGCGCAAATGAAGCTGCGTGGCGCGCAGCGCCACTTGGTCGAGCGTCCAGGCCGCCTTTCGCGTTTCCAGAAAATGCCGGCAATAGCCCGCGACCTTGTTCGCGAATTCGCGTCCGGCCGGGGTGTCGCCGACATAGATCATCGTCGCCAGCAGATGATTGGCGAAATCGTAGCGGATTTTGACGTTGCCGCCGGCATCGGCCGCCGCGAGTTCGTCGAGCCAGGGGCGCGGATCGCGTGTGGGCGCCATATCGATGTCGCAAACCAGGATCGGCCGGCGATAGCGCGCGAGCAAGGCGGGCAAAGCGAGGAACCTGGCGCAGGTGTAATAGGTCTTGGCGGGCATATGCCCGTCGGGCCCGTCGAAGCGCGCCAAATCGGTCGTCTCGCGCGTCACCGCGAAATCGAGATGGCCTTGCGTCAAATCCTTTACGCGCGCGAGGCGTTCCTCGCTTTCCGCCGTCGGGTTCACGACATGCAAATGCAGCGCGATGCCGGGGGCCCGGGCGGCGAGATTGCCCGACAGCAATTCCGCGAAGCGCGCGGCATAGCCCGCATCGGCGGCGGCGAAGATCAGCGGCGCATCGCCTTCGGCATAGTCGCCTTCGGGTGCGGCGTCGGGCGGCGGCGGCAAAGACGCGAAGAAATCGTCGTCGAGTGCCACCTGCCGCGAGATCGCGGCGATGTTGAGATGCGCATCGGCGCCCGCCGGGCCGGGGCATTGGCCCCATTTGGCGAAGGCGTCGCGCGCCCCCGCCACATCGTCGAGTTCGGCGAGGGCCGTGCCCAGCCCGTACCATGACCCCGCCGAGAAGGGCGAGCGCGTGAGCGCCGCGCGATAAGCCTCCACCGCGTCGCTGGCGCGTTGCAGATCCATCAACAGATTGCCGCGACGGCGTTCGAAATCGGGGCCGGACTCGCCCAACGCTTTCGCCGCCTCGAAAGCGGCTGCGGCTTGCGCCAAATCGCCGGTGGCGTGCGCCGCACGACCGAGCAAAGCGTGCGCAGGCCCCATCGCGGGCAAAAGCTCCACGGCGCGCGCCAGCGCATCGCGCGCTTGCGCGAAGGCCCGCCGGCGCAGCAGCGCCTCGCCCTCGCGCAGCAGCGTGGAGGCTTCGGCGCTCACGCCTTGCTCGCCTCCAAAATCGCGCGCAGCAACACGTTGCAGCCCGCTTCGAGATGTTCGGGCTTTGCGTCCTCGATTTCGTTATGGCTGATGCCGTCCTTGCACGGCACGAAGATCATCGTCGTCGGGCAGACCTTGGCCATATAGACCGCGTCGTGGCCGGCACCCGAAATGATGTTCATCGCCGAATAGCCGAACGCGGCCGCGCCGTCGCGCACGCGTTCGATCAAATGGGGTGCGAAGGGCGTGGGCGGGAAATACCAGAAATCCCTGATCTCGAGTTCCAGCCCGCCTTGTTCGGCGATCGCAGCACACTGCGCCTTCAATGCCGCGTCCATCGACGACAAGCGTTCGTCGTCCGGATGGCGGAAATCGACGGTGAAAAACACGCGGCCGGGGATCGTGTTGCGGCTGTTGGGAAAGCTTTGGATGAAGCCGACGGTCGCGCAAGCATAAGGCTGATGCGCGTGGCCGATCTTGTTCACGGCATCGATCATCCGCGACGCCCCCACCAGCGCATCGCGCCGGCGGCGCATCGGCGTGGGACCGGCATGCGCTTCCTGGCCGACGACGGTCACTTCGTACCAGCGCTGGCCTTGCGCGCCCGTGACGACGCCGATGGTCTTGTCCTCGGCCTCCAAGATCGGGCCTTGTTCGATATGCGCTTCGAAATAGGCGCCGATATTGCGCCCGCCGACTTTCGCCGCGCCGCGATAGCCGATCTTGGCGAGTTCCGCGTCGAAACGATTGCCGTCGACATCGGTTTTGGCTTCGACCTCCTCGACCGGAAACACGCCCGCATAGGCGCCCGAGCCCATCATCGCGGGCGAGAAGCGCGAGCCTTCCTCGTTCGTCCACACGACGACTTCGATCGCGCGATCGGTTTGGATCTTCGCGTCGTGCAGCGTGCGCAGCACTTCCAGGCCCGCGAGCACGCCATAGACGCCGTCGAACTTGCCGCCGGTCGGCTGGGTGTCGAGATGGCTGCCGGTCGCGATGGCCGGAAGCTCGGGTCTGGCGCCTTCGCGGCGCAGGAAGATGTTACCGACGCGATCGATCGTGGCCGTGCAACCGATTGTCTTTGCCCAGCGAACGAGCAAATCGCGGCCCTGACGGTCGAGATCGGTCAGTGCAAGTCGTGCGCAACCGCCTTTTGGCGTGGCGCCGATCTCGCCCATCTCCATCAGCGAGGCCCAAAGGCGGCCGCCATCGATACGCAAATTATCCATCGAAACTCGCGGGAAAAGTTGATTGCCGAACCCGAAACGTCGCATTCTCCCGGCCAAGCATGCAAGTGGCCATGCCACAGTCGGAGGGAGCGTTATGAGTCGCAAGAAACCGGAAGAACTGCGTAGTCATCGTTGGTACGGCGTCCAGGATATGCGGTCCTTCGGGCATCGCTCGCGGACCAAACAGATGGGCTTCGACGCCGAGGATTACGCGGGCAAGCCGGTGATCGCGATCATCAACACGTTCAGCGACGCCAATCCCTGCCACCATCATTTCAAAAGCCGCGTCGACGACGTGAAGCGCGGCGTGCTCCAGGCGGGCGGCTTCCCGCTGGAAATGCCCGCGATGTCGCTGGGCGAGCCGTTCATGAAGCCGACGACGATGATCTACCGCAATCTGCTGTCGATCGACGTCGAGGAATTGCTGCGCGCCAATCCGGTCGACGGCGTCGTCCTGATGGGCGGCTGCGACAAGACCGTGCCCGCCATGCTGATGGGGGCGGCGTCGATGAACATCCCGGCGATCTTCATGCCGGCCGGTCCGATGCTGCGCGGCCATTGGCACGGCAAGACGCTGGGCTCGGGCTCCGACGTTTGGAAATACTGGGCCGAGAAGCGCGCCGGCAATATCGACGACAAGGCGTGGGGCGAAATCGAAGACGGTATCGCGCGCAGCTTCGGCACCTGCATGACGATGGGCACCGCCTCGACCATGGCGTCGGCGGCCGAAGCCCTGGGCATGACGCTGCCGGGTGCCGCGGCGTTGCCGGCGGCCGATTCCGGCCATGTGCGCATGGCCGCCGCGTGCGGCCGGCGCATCGTCGACATGGTGTGGGACGACCTCAAGCCCAGTGACATCATGACGACCGCAGCCTTCGAAAACGCGGTGCTCGCCGTGCTGGCGATCGCCGGCTCGACCAATTCGGTCATCCATCTGGTCGCGATGGCCGGGCGCCTCGACGCCAAGCTCGATCTCGACCGGTTCGACGCGCTGTCGCGCAAGGTGCCGATGCTCGGCAATATCCGTCCGTCGGGCAAATACCTGATGGAGGATTTCTTCTACGCGGGCGGTCTGCCGGGCCTGCTCAAACGCATCGAAGGCGATCTCAACCTCAACTGCGTCACCGTCAACGGCAAGACGCTGGGCGAGAACATCAAGGACGCCGAAGTCTATGACGACGACGTGATCCGCAAGCGCGACAACCCGGTGAAGGGCGAGGGCGGTCTGGCCGTGCTGCGCGGCAATCTTTGCCCCGACGGTGCGGTCATCAAGCCGCCGGCCGCGGAACCGCATTTGCTGGTCCATCGCGGGCCGGCTTGCGTGTTCAACAATTACGACGACATGTCCGCGCGCATCGACGATCCGAATTTGAACGTGACGAAGGATTCGGTGCTGGTGCTGCGCTCGGCGGGCCCGTTGGGCGCTCCCGGCATGCCTGAATGGGGTCAACTGCCGATCCCCAAGAAGCTGCTGCAGGAAGGGGTGCGCGACATGGTGCGCATCTCCGACGCGCGTATGTCGGGTACGAGCTATGGTGCTTGCGTGCTGCACGTGGCGCCTGAATCGGCGTTGGGCGGGCCGCTCGCTCTCGTGCGCGACGGCGATATCATCAGCCTGGACGTGCCGAACCGGAAGCTGACGGTTGAAATCTCGGACGCCGAAATGGCCAAGCGCAAGGCCGAATGGAAGGCGCCGAAACCGCATTATCCGCGCGGCTTCGGCATGATCCATCTGAAGCACGTCACGCAGGCGAACGAAGGTTGCGACTTCGACTTCCTGCGCGGCACGGCCCCGATTCCGGAGCCGGAAATCCACTAGAGGTTACGCGGCGGATCATGCTCTAATCGCCCCCGTCAAAGGGCCCCGATCCGAGGGCCTGGACGAAATGGGAGGTTAGCATGATCCGTCGGTTTCTACCGGCTGCGGTCGGTTTGGCCGTTATGGCCGCCATCGTTCCGGCCCACGCGCAAGGCGCCAACAATTATCGCTTGATGACCGGCCCGCAGGGCGGGGTATGGGTGCCGCTGGGTGGTGCCCTCAAGAACATCTGGGAAAAGGCGATTCCGGGGCTGTCGGTGCAGACGCTGCCGGGGGCGGGTATCGCCAATGTGCGCGGCGTGGACGAAGACCGCGCCGAAATCGGCTTCGGCAATTCGATTTCGACCGTCGACGGCGTCAACGGTGTCGAGCCGTTCCCGCGCAAAGCGGCGAATGTCTGCCAGATGGCCTCGCTCTATCCGCAGTATTTCCAGATCGTCGTCAACGAGGATTCGGGCATCAACTCGGTGCGCGATCTGCGCGGCAAGGCGATCGCGGTGCAGACGCGCGGCAACACGGCCGAAGTCATCACCCAGCACATCCTGAAGACGGTGGGCATGTCCTATACCGACATGAAGGTCAATTTCCTGCCGTCCTACAACGACGCGGTGTCGCTGCTGAAGGACGGCCACGCGCAGGCCTTCACGCTCGGCACCACCATTCCCGCGTCGTCGGTGATGGATCTGGCCACGTCGCGGCGCATCCGCGTGCTCGATCTCAAAGACTCGGTCGATCCGATGAAGAAGATCAATTCGGGCTATGTCGCGGTCACGTTGCCGGCCAACACCTATCCCAGCCAGACGACGGCGGTGACCAAGATCGGCTACGCGGCGCATCTGATCGTGTCGTGCAAACTGCCCGAGGACCGCGTCTATACGATGATGCGCGCGATCCAGGACAGCATGCCCGATCTGGTCGCGGTGAACAAAGCGATGGACGGCATCACCCCCGCCGCGATGGGCGAGGATATCGGCGTGCCGTTCCATGCCGGCGCCAAGAAGTTCTATGTCGAGCGCGGCGTGAAGATGTAAAGCGCGACGGGGCCGGCGGCGGAAGATCGCCGGCCCTTTTCGTTTCGGGGACGGGGCTTCGCACGACATGACGTATTCGCGCGCGATCGCTTGGCTGATCGGCATCATTGGTGCCGTCATGTCGCTCTGGCATATGTGGGTGATCGCGGCGGCCCCGCCCGAGGCGCTGTTCTTCCGCGGCGGACATCTGCTGTTCGCGATGGTGCTCGTTTTCTTGATCTACCCGTTCCGGGGCGAGACGCGCGGCACACCGGGAATTATCGATTGGCTGTGCCTCGCGGGCTCGCTGATCGTCGTGTTCTACCTATTCGTCAATTACAAATACCTCATCAACCGCATCCCCTATATCGACGATCCGACCCCGCTCGATCAGGTCATGGCGGTTGCCTGCATCGTGCTGGTGATGGAGGCCACACGCCGCGTGATCGGCTGGGCGCTGCCGATCACCGCGATGGTGTTCCTCGGCTACGCGCTGTTCTTCACCAACATCACGGTGATGGCCACACTCGATCAAATCTACCTCACCACCGAAGGCATTTTCGGCTCGACGCTGGGCGTGTCCGCCGCCTTCGTGCTGGTCTTCGTGCTGTTCGGCTCGTTCATGGAGCGCTCGGGCACGGGCCAATTGTTCATGGATTTCGCGCTCGCTTTGACCGGCCGCCAAGCGGGCGGGCCGGGCAAGGTCGCGGTCGTGTCGTCGTCGCTGTTCGGCACGATCTCGGGCTCGGCCGTCGCCAATGTGATGGTCGACGGGCCGATCACCATTCCGCTGATGAAGCGCACGGGCTTCACCAAGCATTTCGCGGCGGGTGTCGAATCCGTCGCCTCGACCGGCGGGCAGATCATGCCGCCGATCATGGGTGCGGCCGCTTTCGTGATGGCGGAGTATCTCGCGGTTTCGTATCTCCAGGTCACGATCTGGGCGCTGATCCCATCCCTGCTTTATTACCTCGCCTGTTTCGGCGCGGTGCATTTCGAAGCCAAGCGCGCGGGCCTCAGCGGCATGCCGGACGACGAATGCCCGAAGCTCGGCGCCGTTTTACGCGAACGCGGGCATCTGTTCATTCCGGTGGCGATCGTGCTGGGCGGGATGTTCGCGGGCTATTCGGCGCCGCTGGCCGCACTCGCGGGCACGATCGCGTGTTTGCCCGTGGCGCTGATGCGCGCCAATACGCGCCAAGGCATCACCTGGTGGACGGTCGTGGACGCGCTGATCGACGGCGCCAAAAACGCACTCGCCGTCGCGTTGGCATGCGCGTGTGCGGGCATCGTCATCGGCGTGATCGCGCTGACCGGGATCGGTATTTCCTTCACGCAGATCGTGCTGGCGCTGGCGCAGAACAATCTGTTCCTGGCGTTGGTCGTGACCGGCATGGCGGGGATCGTGCTGGGCATGGGCATGCCCACGACGCCCGCCTATATCATCATGGTGTCGCTGCTGGTGCCCGCGATCATGAAGCTGGGCGTCGTGCAGCCCGCAGCACACATGTTCGCGTTCTACTTCGCCATCCTGTCCGCGATCACGCCGCCGGTGGCGCTGGCCGTGTTCGCGGCGGCGAGTCTCGCCGGTGCCGATCTATGGAAGGCGGGTTGGGCGGCGGTGCGGATCGGTGCGGCAGGCTTCATCGTGCCGTTCATGTTCGTCTATCAGCCCGCCGTGCTGATGATCGGCACGTGGGAGGAAATTGTCTGGGCGACGATCACCGCGTCATCGGGCTGCGTGCTGCTCGCCGCCGGCTTGCACGGCTATCTGCTGCGCCGCAGCCGGATGTGGGAAAACGCGGCGTTGATCGGCGCCGCGTTGGCGCTGATCTTCCCCGGCTGGCAATACGATCTGTTGGGCTTCGGCTTGGCGGCGGCGGTCATCGTCGCGCAGAAGATGGCCGCCGCCCCGGTGCGCGCTTAGAACGCGGTCTTCGCGCCCGATAGCGCGGCGAGGCCGGCCAGCGCCACCTCGATATCCTGCTCGCCGGTGCCCGAGCCCACGCCGATCGCGCCGATGACCTTGCCGTCGACGACGATCGGGAAGCCGCCCTTCAAATTGGTGAGCTTGCCTTGCGTCGCGGCGACGAGGCGGCCTTCGAGGACCGCATCGGGAATGCCGCCGGTGGGCACGCGGCTCGATGCCGCCGTCTTCGCCTTCATCGTCGCGGAATCGATCGACAGCACCTTGGCGCCGTCCATGCGCGCGAAGGCGAGCATATGGCCGCCGTCGTCGGCGACGACGATGCATTGCGGCACGCCCATCGCGTTCGCCTTGGCCACCGCCGCCGCCAGAACCTTGTTGGCGCCTTCATAGGTCAGCTTCAGATGGGGGACGGTGTCGGCCATGGCGTTTTCCATTCGTTGATTTGAGTCGGGAAAAGAGTTTTGCCCAAGAAAAAGGGCCGCTGCCAGAGGGCGCGGCCCAAGTTGGGGAGAAACCTGTCCGCCAACGGGAAACGGGAAGCAGGTTCCCAATCCCGGCGCGTACATGGATTTACGAATGCAGATCGCGTGCCAATCACGCGGCGGCGGTCAATGCGGCGTCGCGCGCGGTGTCGATCCGCGCTTGCAGCTCCGCCGGCGACAAGCCCGCTTTCGCGGCGGCGGCAAGCCCGATGCCTAATGTCTGGATCAAACGCGCGAGCGTCGCGGCCTTCTCCGCCGGCACAAACCGGGCGAAAGCCGCCGCCACGCGCCGTTCGGACTCGCGCGCCATCCGCAGCGCCATATCGCGCCAACGGGGATCGATCCCGGCCGCCTCGCCTAAAACGCAGGCGACGAGGCAGCCCGGCGGGCGATTTTGCGTGCAGCTATTAGCCTCGATCACGCCGAAGAAATTGCGGATCGCGGTCGCCAAATCGGGCGCCGCTTCGATCGCGGCCACGCCTGCCCGGCCCGGGCCCTCGGCATAGCGGGCGATGGCTTTTTCGAACAAATCCGCCTTGTCGCCGAACGCGCCATACAGGCTGGGGCGGTTGATGCCCATCGCCGCCGTCAATTGATCGAGCGACGCGCCCTCGTAGCCATAGCGCGAGAACACGTCGATCGCGGCGTCCAAGGCGGCATTTTCGTCGAAACTGCGGGGCCGACCCATTTTTCATACCTTTCAGTAAAAAACCCCCTTGTACCCGGCGAGGCACGTCCTATTTGTACCAAACAGTAAGAAACGGTGCAATCCCGCACCGCCTTCCCCAAAAGGCTTCCTCCCATGTCTCGTTTGAATGGCAAGACCGCCCTCGTCACCGGCGGCACGACCGGTATCGGTCTCGAAACCGCGCGCCGCTTCCTGGCCGAGGGCGCGCGCGTTGCGATTACCGGCAACAACCCCGACAACCTCGCCGCCGCCGCGAAGGATCTGGGCGGCAATGTGCTGACGATCCATGCGGACAGCGCGTCGGTCGCGGCACAGAAGGATCTCGCGGCGCAGATCGCGGCGAAGTTCGGCAAGCTCGACATTCTGTTCGCCAATGCCGGCATTGCGACGTTGGGCGCGTTCGATACGTTCACCGAAGCCGAATACGACAAGCAGATCGACGTGAACGTGAAAGGCCCGTTCTTCCTGACGCAGGCGCTGCTGCCGCATTTCGCACCCAAGGCCTCGATCATCTACACGGCGTCGGTCGTCGCCAGCGTCGGCTTCGCGAATTCGGAAGCCTACTCGGCCAGCAAGGGCGCCATCCTGGCGATGAGTCGCGCGCTGGCGGTCGATCTGGTCGGGCGCGGCATCCGCGTCAACACGATCAGCCCCGGCCCGGTCGCCACGCCGATCTTCGGCAAGGTCAATATGCCCGACGATCAGCGCGCGGGCATGGCGGCGCATATCGCCTCGACCGTGCCGATGAAGCGCTTCGGCGAGCCGATCGAAATCGCCAACGCGGCGGTGTTCCTGGCGTCGGACGAATCCTCGTTCGTCACGGGATCCGACTTCATCGTCGACGGCGGTGTGGTCGCGGCTTAAGCCGGCCGTAGCCAGATGGCGGTGTCGTGGAACACGGCACCGCCGGCGGGGAAGCCGGGATCGGCGGAGGTCAGCAGATTGATGCCGATCCCTTCCTCGAACGCCGCATTCGGCCAAATGCTTTCGACCACCACGGTGCCCGGCAACACGCCGTCGAACGCCTTGGCGTGCACGACCAGCGAGCCTTTGTCGTTGCCCAAACGCACGCGCCCCCCATCGGCGATGCCGAGCTTGGCGAGTGCCGCCGGATGGATCATCGCCGTCGGGCGTTGCTCGCGTTCCTGGCTGCCCGGCGTTTCGGTGAAAGTGGAATTCAGGAACGTGCGCGCGGGTGCGGCAACCATGCGGAACGGCTTGTCGTCCGTCGGCGCGTCGTAATTCGTCATCTGCGTGGGCAGCGACGGCATGTCTTTCCAGCCGGGGCCAAGCTTCGCCCAATCGGCGTCGAAATGGAATTTGCCGTCGTCGTGGCCGAAACCTTCCAGGAAATGCGCGCGCTCGAAAGATTGCGCGCGATCGTGCCAGCGCCCGGCATGAACCTCGTCCGCCGACGGATAGCCCGACGCTTTCAGCGTCCAATCGATGATGTCCCACTCGCTCATCGCGAAGCCGCGATGTTCGGCCCCCAGCCGCCTGGCGAGTTCGCGATGGACCCAATGATTGGGCTTGGCCTGCGCGTAGGGCTCGACCACTTTGCGCGCGACCTGCAAATAGGTATGGCCGCCGGCCTGATAGATATCGTCGTGCTCCAGGAACGTCGTCGCGGGTAGCACGATATCGGCCATGCGCGCCGTCTCGGTCAGAAACTGCTCGTGCACGCAAACGAACAGATCCTCGCGCATGAATCCGGCGCGCACTTTGGTAAGGTCGGGCGCCACGTTCATCGGATTGGTGTTCTGGATGAACAGCGCCGTCACTGGCGGGCCGTCGCCCAGATCGCGCTTGTCGCCGGTCAGTACCGGACCGATGCGGCTTTGATCGAGTTCGCGCACATTCGTATCCAGCCGGTCGAGGCCCTGGATCAGCGTCTTGTCGAGGCCGTAGATCGACGATTGCGCGTAGAGCGCCCCGCCGCCTTCGTGCCGCCAAGCGCCGGTGATCGCGGGCAGGCACGATGCGGCGTGCATCGACGACGATCCGTTGCGATGGCGCGCGAAACCGTAGCCGAGGCGCAAATAAGCGCGTTGCGTCGAGCCGTAAAGCCGCGCGAACTCGCGGATCGTTGCGGCCGGTACGCCGCACACGCTTTCCGCCCATTCGGGCGTCTTGTCGGCGACATGGGCTTCGAGCGCTTCGGCACCGCGCGTGTAGCGGGCCATGTAATCGCGGTCGGCGAAGCCTTCGGCGAACAGCACATGCATGACGCCCAGCGCCAAGGCGGCGTCGGTGCCCGGCTTCACCATCAAATGCAGATCGGCCTGTTGCGCCGTGCCGGTGCGATAGGGATCGACGACGATGAGCTTCGCGCCGCGCGTCTTCTTCGCGCGCGAAATATGCGTCATGACGTTGACCTGGGTGGAGACGGGATTGCCGCCCCACATCACGATCAAATCCGACTTCGCGATCTCGCGCGCGTCGACGCCGCGTTTGACGCCCGCCCCCGCCAGCCAGCCCGCATCGGCCAGCGTGACGCAGATCGTCGAATACTGGCGCGAATAACCCATCACGTTGCGCAAGCGGTCGATGCCGTCGCGCTGCACCAGGCCCATCGTGCCGGCGTAGAAATAGGGCCACACGGTCTCGGGCCCATGTTTCGCCGCCGCCGCTTTCAGCTTCGCGGCGGTTTCGTCGAGCGCTTCGTCCCACGAGATCGGCGCGAAACCTTCCGGCCCGCATCCCTTGGGGCCGACGCGGCGCAGCGGTACCGACAAACGGCCGGGATGGTGCTGGCGTTCGGCGTAGCGCGCCACCTTCGCGCAGATCACGCCGGCCGTGTAGTCGTTGGCGGCGGCCCCGCGCACCTTGCCGATCCGCGACTCGGAAATACGCTCCACCTCCAGCGCGCAAACGCTAGGGCAATCATGCGGGCAGACCGAAGAATGCCAATTGTTTGCAAGAGGGCTTGAATCGGGCATCCCCGGACGGTAGGGGAGCATGTCGCCCGCTTCAAGTTAGAAAGCCCAACATGACCGAATCCTGGATCGTTCGCCTTCCCGCCCGCGATATTGCCGATCGCGTGCGCAGCAAGCAGCTTACCGCGACCCAAGTGCTCGAAGCGCATCTGGCGCAGATCGCGGCGGAGAACCCGAAGGTCAACGCGGTTTGCACGGTGGCGGAGGACAAGGCCCGCGGTTGGGCGGCCGAGGTGGATGCGAAGGTCGCGGCGGGCGAGGATCCGGGTCTGCTGGCGGGCGTGCCCGTCGGCATCAAGGACGTGCACCCGACGGCCGGTATCCGCACGACCTGGGGTTCGCCGACCAAGGCCGATTTCGTGCCCGAGGAAGACGCCGCGACCGTGCTGCGCGTGAAGGCGGCGGGGGCCGTCGTCATCGGCAAGACCAACACGCCCGAATACGCGGCCGGGGCGAACACGTTCAACGACGTGTTCGGCGCCACGCGCAACCCGTGGGATTTGAGCAAGAGCGCGTCGGGTTCGACCGGCGGCGGTGCGGCGGCGCTGGCCTCGCGCATGATCGCACTGGCCGATGGTTCCGATCTCGGCGGTTCGTTGCGCACGCCCGCGTCGTTTTGCGGAGTCGTCGGTTTGCGCCCCACGCCGGGCCTCGTGCCGTCCTATCCGACCACGCGCTATTTCGACATGCTGCCGGTTGCGGGCCCGATGGCGCGCGACGTGGGCGACACGGCGCTGATGCTGCAAGCTTTGGCGGGCGAAGATCCGCGCGACCCGCGCACCTTCCCGATCGTCGGGCGCGACTTCGCCGGGGCACCGATGAAAAGCGTCGAAGGCATGCGCATCGCCTATATCTCCGACTTCGCCAAGATCGGCGTGGAGCCGGAGATCGACGAGATCTGCCGCGCGGCGACGTATCAGATCGGCACCTGGGGCGCGAAGGTCGAGGAAATCGATCTCGATCTTTCCTTCGCGCGCGAAGCGTTCCTGCAATTGCGCGGGCAGTTGATGGTGACGGCGCATCTCGACCGCATCGGCTTGGTCGACAAATTCGGCCCCAATCTCGCGGGCAATATCCGTCGCGGTCTGGCGCAAGGGCCCAAGGATGTGGCGCAGGGCGAAGTCACGCGCTCGAAGCTCGTGGACGAATGGACGAAGGTGTTCGCGAAATACGATGCGGTGTGCTGCCCGTGCTCGCCGGTCGCGCCGTTCCCTGTCGAACAGAATTATCCGGAGATCATCGCGGGCAAGAAGATGACGACCTATATCGATTGGGTCGCGGCGACCTTCCTGGTCACGATGGCGGGCTTGCCCGCGATCTCGGTGCCCGCCGGTCTCGACGCCAATCGCTTGCCCGTCGGTTTGCAGATCGTCACCCGCCGCCATCGCGAGGAGCAGATGCTCGCCTTGGCCGCGAAGGTCGAGAAGATGCGCCCGATCGGTTTCGCGCCTTCACACGCCTGATTTGCTGCGGCCCGTCACCCAATAGGCGTAGACGAGCTGCAGCAGGAAGGGTGCGAGCATCGCGGGCCACGGCGCTTGGCCAAGCCACAGCGCCGCGTTGCCCTGGATCGCCGCCATGGCCGCAAGGAACAGCGCCACGCGGCCATGCGCGAACCCGGCTTGGTTCAAGCGCTGGTAGAGATGTGTGCGATGCGCGGCGAGCACGTTCTCGCCCGCCATCGCGCGGCGCGCGGCAGTGAAGATCGTGTCGAACAGGAAATGCATCAGCAGCAGCGGCACCAGCCAGAAGGCGAGCCCGCTTGAATCGTCGCGCGCGGCCAGTACGCCGAGCCCCGCGAAGGCGAAGCCGAGGAATTGCGATCCCACGTCGCCCATGAACACGCGCGCGGGCGGCTTGTTGACGATCAGGAAGCCGAAACACGCGGCTGCCAGCACGAAAGCGAGTTTCGCCGTGCCGTCCAAGCCCATCATCAACGCGGCAAGGCCCAGGAAGATCGCGGCGACGGTGCCGGTGGCGCCGGCGAGCCCGTCGAGCCCGTCCATGAAATTGTAGGCATTCGTCAGGCCGACGAACCACAGCAGCGTTACGCCCGTGCCCACAAGGCCGAGTTCGACCACGCCGAACACGGGCAAGGCGACGCGATCG
>JAIUNH010000009.1 GCA_020161965.1 Pseudomonadota bacterium | reverse complement strand
AGCGATGCCTTCGCCCAAGGCCGTCTGCGCGCCGAAGGGGCGGGGAACGGCCAGCAGCTTGGCGCCGAAATCCTCGGCGGCGGCGGCGGAATCGATGCGCGTCCAATCGACGATCGTCTGCTGCGAGCGCACGCCCGACCATTCGTAATAGGTGGCGGCGACGGCGCGGAACCTTCCGCCGGTCATGACCTTGACCACGCGCGGATCGGCGATCGCCGTGGCGTAGCCCTGGCGCTGAAGGGCGAATTCCTCCGGGTCGATCGAGCGGGAGATATCGGCGGCGAGCACCAGTTGCAGATCGACCGGGCCGGATGCGGCGGCGCGCTGCGACGGCCAAATCGTCGCGGCGGCAAGACCGGTGGCGAGAACGCGGCGGCGGGTGAATTTCTTCGACGACATCGGCGCAACTCCGGCAGGGGAACGGACGCGGCGGCAACGTAACGATGCGTTTAGCCTTGCACGGTCCGGGCCGTTTTGTCGCGCTGTTTTCGGTTTCGCGGCCCTGCTTTTGATTTCGAATGGTGGCAGACTGCGCTTATGAGCGATTCCGATTGGGCTCCGAAAATCACCGCCGGGTATGTCGAGCGTCCCGGTGCACGTCTCTACTACGAAGTCGCTGGCGACGGCCCGCCGATCGTGTTCCTGCACGGGCTGGGCGGCAATCATTTGTCGTGGTGGCAGCAGGTCCCCGAATTCGCCCGGCGACACAAGGTCGTGACCTTGGCCGCGCGCGGTTTCGCCCCTTCGACCGCCGCGATTTTGCCGCCCGATCCCACCGATTTCGCGGGCGATCTGGAAGCGCTGCTCGACCATTTAGGTATCGCGAAGGCCGCCCTGGTCGCGCAATCGATGGGCGGCTGGGCCGCCGTCGAATTGACGCTAACGCGCCCCTCGCGCGTCGCCGCCTTGGTGCTGGCCGCGACATCGGGCACGCTGGACGTGCGTCATCTTGATCCGCCCGCGTTCGACGCATGGTCGGCGAAGGCCGCCGCGGCACGCGAGGCTTTGCGCGAAGCCGCAATCCATCCGGCGACCGGGCGGCGCTATGCCGAGGCCGAGCCGGCGCTGCATCATCTTTATAAATCGATCGATACGCTGGCGGGTACGGGCGGGCTCGACAAGGAAGCGTTGCGCGCGCGGCTCAAGCGCTGGCGCGATCCGGCCGACGCCGCCGGGATCGTTTGCCCGGTGCTGCTCGCGATGGGCGAGGACGACGTCGTGTTCCCGTCGTTCCTGGCGCCCGCCTTGGCGCGCAAAATCCCGAATGCGCGCGAAATGCTGTTCGGCAAGGCCGGGCATTCGGCCTATTTCGAGATCGCGGATGCGTTCAACGACGCGATCGCCGCCTTCCTGCACGAGAACGGTTGGTGCTGAAATAAAAACGCCGGGGATTTCGCCCCGGCGTTTCCATCTTCGATCGGTTTAAGCGATCAGTTGGCGAGCCACACGCCCGACAAATCCTGACCCAACAGATGCGACGGCGTGATGTCCCAGCCGCGCACGTTAGATGCGAGGGGCACAATGCGCGTGAACCAGAACAGCGGCACCGTGTAGCCCATATCGAACAGATGGATCTCGAAATCGCGCACCAGCGCCTTGCGCTTTGCGACGTCGGTTTCGCGTTCCTGCTGGTCGAAGATTTCGTCCAGGCGCCGGTCGAGATGGCGCGACACGTTGAAACCGGGCACGCGATCGAACGAGATAAACCGGCGCAGCTGGAAGTTCGGCTCGTCGGCGAACTCGGTCGTGAAATCCAGCATCACCTGGAAGGCGCCGGACGTGCGCGCGGCGAAGTAAGTCGCGCGTTCGGCTTGGCGCTGTTCGACCGTGACGCCGATCTGGCGCCATTGGTCGATCAGCCACACCGCCACGGTGGGGAAGGGCGGCAGCGACATCGAGATGATCTCGAATTTCAGGTTCGGCACGCCCGCTTCCTGCAGCAAACGCCGGGCTTCGGCGCGCGCCTTGGCGATGTCGGCGGTCGGCGTCATGCCCGGATATTTGGTCAGATCGCCGCGCGGCGGCGCGTATTCGTAGCCCGGGCGCAGCAAGGTGCCCGTCGCCTTCACTTGGCTGACGCGCGACAAGGCCGCTTCCGCGCCGAAGCGGTCCAGCGCCATCGACAATGCGCGGCGCACGCGCACATCGTCGAAGGGCTTCTGTTCGACGTTGAACGACAAGATCAAGCCCGACAGCCAATTCGCTTCCTGGAACGTGACCTTCGGGCTAGCGACGCGCGCCTTCTCGGCGGGGCTGATGCCGCGGAACTCGGCCATCACCTGACCACCTTGCACGGCGTTGAGCATCGCGGCCCCGGACATCGCGACGGCGCGGAAGCTGTCGAGATAAGGTTGGCCCTGGCGGAAATAACCGTCGAAGCGGGTCCCCGTCCAATGCGAGCCGGGCACGCGCTCGCCGAAGCGGAACGGGCCGGAGCCCATTACTTCCTTTTCGGGATAGCGCGGATCTTGCGCGAGCTTGGCGGCCGAATAGATGCAGTTAAACGGTGCGGCCAGATACGTCATAAACGCCGGGTTCGGGTTGTTCAGCTTGAACACGACCGTATCCGGCGTGGGCGCTTCCACCGACGCGACATCCTGGAAATGGTCGCGGCGCGCTGAACGCCCGCCTTGCGGTGGCGTCTTGATGCGATCGAAGCTCGCCTTCACGTCGGCCGAGGTCAGCGCCGAACCGTCATGGAAGCGGATCGGCTGGATCAGACGGAACGTATAGGTCTTGCCGTCGGGCGAGACCGTCCAATCGCGCGCCGTGTCGCCGATGATCTTGGGATAGTTCTTGGCGTCGAACTTCACCAGCGTCGAGTAATGCGGCGCCAGATGATGGATCACCGCGAAATTCGTCGCGGCGTGGCAATCGATCGTGTCGGGTTCGCCGCCGACCGCGTAGATGAAATTGCCGCCGCGCTTGGGCTGCTCTTGCGCAGCCGCCGGCAGAATCGCCAGCGCCGCCAAGGCCGCACCGGCCAGGATTTTCTTCAGCATGTTTCTCTCCCCGAATTATCGGCTCGTTGGGGGAGAGATTAACGAAGCTTGTCTAGCCGTTCCAGCCCGGATGCGGCCGCCAAATATACGGCGTTTCGATACGCGAAACCTCGTCGGCCGTCAGCTTCGGCATATCGGCGGCTTCGGCCGCGTCGTCGAGCTGTTCGAGCTTGGTCGATCCGATGATCGGTGCCGCCATATAGGGTTTCGACCACAGCCACAGCAACGCCACCTGCGTGGGCTTGGCGCCGCGCGTTTTCGCGATGTCCTTAATCGCGTCGGCGATCGCCCAATCGCAATCGCGGTAGGTCTCGGGCTTCGCACCCGCGTCGTTCTTCGAACGCTCGGTGTCCCCGCCGCCGCCTTTAACGCGGTTGCCGGCGAGGAAGCCGCGCGCCAGCGGCGAATAGGGGATGAGCCCGACGCCTTGTTCCAAGCACAGCGCGTTCATCTCGCGCTCTTCCTCGCGCTGGATCGCGTTGTGCAGATTCTGCATCGCGATGGGGCGCGCATAACCTTTCGCGTCGGCGATCGCGATCATCTGTGCGAATTTATAGGCGGGCATCGTCGAGCCGCCGATGTAACGCACTTTGCCCGCGCGCACGAACCCGTCGAGTGTCGCCATCGTTTCTTCGAGCGGCGTGACGTTGTCCAAACGATGGACCTGATAGACGTCGATATGGTCGGTCTTCAGGCGCTTCAATTGCGCGTCGAGCGAGGCGACCAGATGTTTGCGACCCAAACCCACGGCGTTGGGGGCAGGGCCCATTTTCAAGCCGACTTTGGTCGAGATCACGAGCTCGTCGCGCGGGACGAGGCCGATCAGCTTCTCGCCCATGATCGTTTCCGACACGCCGAGGTTATAGGCGTCGGCCGTATCGAAGAAATTGATCCCGCGATCGAGCGCGCGTTTGAAGAACGGCGCGCTTTCCTCCGGTCCGAACGCCGCCCAGGCGCGCCGCCCGGCGGCCCCCCAGGAATTGCCGCCAAGGCACACGCGGCTGACCATCAGGCCCGAACGGCCAAGCGGGACGTATTTCATGGGGATGCTCCGGAAACGAAGAATTGCGAGAGTCGTGCCCGAAAACCGCAAATTTCACAAGGGCTTCGCCAAGGCCGAACGACGACGCGGGCTCTTGCGCGTTGCGGTATTCGGCGCCATATAACCGTCACCAGCAAAGGAATGGTCATGGCGGGTTGGACTCTCGACGATATCGATTGGGCCGCGTTCCGTGCGGATCGGGTCGACCCCGATCTGCTCGCGGTCGCCAAGGCCGCCGCGATGGTCGAGCATAACGGCGCCGACTATGCCGTCTATCTCAACAACGTGTTCGCCGGCGACGAGACGATCCGCCCGGCGGTCGATGCCTGGGCGATCGAGGAAATCCAGCACGGCAAGGCGCTCGCCAAATGGGCGATGCTGGCCGACCCGAATTGGGATTTCGACGCGTCGTTCAAGCGCTTCACCGACGGCTACAAGATTCCTTTGGATTCGGCTTCATCGATCCGCGGCAGCCGGGCGGGCGAGTTGATCGCGCGCTGCATCGTCGAAACCGGCACGAGTTCCTATTACACGGCATTGGCCGAGGCGTCGGACGAACCGGTCTTTGCGCAAATCTGCCGCAAGATCGCGGCCGATGAATTCCGCCACTACAAGCTTTTCTACGACCACATGCAGCGTTACCTGGAGCGCGACAAGATCGGCCGGATGAAGCGCGTATGGACCGGTCTCGGACGGATCGCGGAGTCCGAGGACGACGAATTGTCCTATGCCTATTACGCCGCGAATATGTGGCCGGAACCCTATGACCGCGCGGTCGCCGCGCGCGCCTATGCGCGCCGGGCCTATTCGGTCTATCGCCGCAAGCATATCGATCGCGGCATCGCGATGGTGCTGAAGGCGGTGGGCTTGCCCGCCACAGGGGCGTTGCAGCGCCCGATCGCAGCCCTGGCCACGGCCTTCATGACCCGCCGGGCGGCGTCGCTGGCGCGCGCGGGCGCTTGAACGAATTGTCACAAGCGTGTAACCGAAGGCGGGTAATCGGGGCACGTTCCTAACCCCGAAACCGGGAGCCCGCCTTCATGTTCCGTCGTTCCGTTCTCGTTGCCGCGCTGGCGGCATTCGCCACCCTTCCGGCCGCCGCGCAAGCGCCGTCGGGCAAGCTGGTGCTCTACACCTCGCAGCCGCAGGCCGACGCGCAAGCGACGATCGATGCGTTCCGCAAAGTTCATCCGGGCGTCGAAGTCAGCTTCACCCGCGACGGCACGACGCAGCTGATGAACCGCTTGCAGGCGGAATTCGTCGCCGGCAATCCGCAGCCCGACGTGCTGCTGATCGCCGATGCGATGACGATGGAATCGCTGAAGGCGGAAAACCGCCTCTTCGCCTATACCCAGGCAAAGACCGACGGCTTGCCCGCCGGCAGCTTCGACGCGGGCAAAACCTATTTCGGCACGAAGCTGATCACCACCGGCATCGTCTACAACAAATCGGCGTCGATGAAGCCGACGGGCTGGGCCGATCTTGCCAAGGCCGAAGCGCGCGGCCAGGTCGTGATGCCCTCGCCGTTGTTCTCGGGTGCCGCCGCCATCCATATGGGTGCCGTCGTGCGCCAGCCGGAGCTCGGCTGGAAATGGTACGAAACGCTGAAGGCCAATGGCGCGCAAGCCGCGCGCGGCAATCCCGCCGTGCTCGAAGCGGTCGCCGGCGGCCAGAAGCTCTACGGCGTGATCGTCGATTTCATGGCGATCAACGCCAACAAGAAGGGCTCGCCCGTCGAGTTCGTCTTCCCGCGCGATGGATCGACCTTCGTGACCGAGCCGGTCGCGATTTTGCGCACGGCGAAGAACCAGGCCGCCGCGCGCGCCTTCGTCGATTTCGTGTTGTCGCCCGACGGTCAGACTTTGGCCGCAAGCCAAGGCATGCTGCCGGTCTCCAACGAAGTGAAGGCGCCGGAAGGTTTCCCCGTCCTGTCGAACGTCAAGCTGATGCCGATTCCGATCGCGGAAATTCTGCGCAGCGACGAAGCCGACAAGGAACGCTTCGCCGATCTGTTCGGCAAGTGAGGATTTCCACGATCCGGACGGGGGCGGACGAGCGCCGCTGGCTCTTCGCCCTCGCCGGGATCGTGGCGCTGGTCTCGCTCTGGCCGCTCGCCAGATTGCTGTATGAAGCCGTCGCTCCACGGGGCGGCGGCTTCGATCTTTCCATCGCCATACGCGCCTTGACCGCGATCGCCACGTGGCGCGCCGCGTGGAACACGCTCGAAACCTCAGTGATGGGGACGGCGATCTCGCTGTTCCTGGGCGTGGGTTTCGCGCTGGTCGTGGCGCTGACCGATATCCGCGCCAAGGCGGCGCTGATCTTCGTGTTCGTGTTGCCCTTGGTCGTGCCCTCGCAGATCGCGGCCCTCGCCTGGATCAACATGGCGGGGCCGCAAAGCGCGTTGCTCGGCGCGTTCGGCTTGGCGCCGCCGCCGGGCTCGGAAAATCCGCTCTATGGCCGCTTCGGCATTTCCTGGCTGCTCGGCCTCGAACACGCCCCCTTGGTGTTTCTGGCGGTGCGTGCGGGGTTGCGCGCTTTGCCGCGCGAAGCGATCGAGGCCGCGCGCGGCTGCGGGGCGACAAGGATCGTCGTCGCGCGCACGGTCGTTCTGCCGTTGATGTTCCCGGCGATCATGGCGGGCGGGTTGCTCGCCTTCGTCTCCAGCATCGGCAATTTCGGCACGCCCGCTTTGTTGGGCATTCCGGTCTCCTACACGACGCTCGTGACACTCATCTATCAGCGCCTTGCCGGGTTCGGCCCGTCGGTGCTGGCGCAAGCGGCCACGCTCTCGGCACTGATCGGCGTATTCGCGCTCGCCATGCTGTGGCTGCACGCCCATGCGCGCCGGGCGCTCGATGCGCGCGTCTCGGGCGCGTCGATGCCGTTGGAGCCGTGGCATCTGGGCAAAGCGCGTTTGGGCGTCGAGATCTTCCTGTGGACCGCACTGGTCTTCGCCGCGATCGTGCCCTTCGTCGCGTTGATCGCGCAATCGCTCGTGCCCGCGATCGGCGTCACGCTCGATGCGACGACCGCGACCTTGCGCGCCTATGTCGAAGCCTTCCGCCAGGACGCCGTGTCGCGCGCCTTCGGCAATTCCTTCCTGTTGGCCGGGATCGCGGCATTGCTCTGCGTGATGCTCGCCATGCCCATCGCCTATTTCGCCGCGTGGCGACGCACAAGGCTGGTGAAGATCCTCGATACGTTGATCGAGCTGCCTTACGCGCTACCCGGCATCGTGTTGGCGATCGCGACGATCCTCACTTTCATTCGCCCGCTGCCGATCCTCGGCGTGTCGATCTACGGCACGCTGTGGATCATCGGCCTCGCTTACGTCGCGCGCTTTATGGTGCTGGCGTTGCGCCCGGTCAGTGCCGCCTTCGCGCAGCTCGATCCCGCGTTGGACGAAGCCGCCGCCGCCGCCGGGGCGGGATTCGGGCGGCGTTTGCGCGATGTCGCCTTGCCGATGGTCGCCCCGGCCGCCGGGGCGGGTGCCATCCTGGTGTTCCTCACTGCCCTCAACGAACTTACCGTCTCGGCGCTGCTCTGGTCGTCGGGCTCCGAAACGCTGGGCGTGATGGTGTTCTCGTTGCAGGAAGGCGGCGACTCACCCTTGGCGGCTGCCGTTTCGACGCTCGCCGTCGCTGCCGTGATCGTGTTGATGCTGATCCTCGGCCTTGTCGCGCATCGCTTGCCGAAGGGCACGTTGCCCTGGGCAAATTGAATCATGGCCGCCAAATACGACACGATCGGCGTCAATTACGCCGATATTCGTAAGCCCGATCCGCGCATTGCGGCGATCATCGCGCGCGCCTTGGGCGACGCGCGCCGCGTGCTGAATGTCGGCGCGGGCACGGGTTCCTACGAGCCTTTGAACCGCGCGGTCGTTGCGGTCGAACCGTCGCAAACGATGATCGACAAGCGCCGGCCGGATGCCGCACCCGCGATCCGGGCGAGTGCCGAAAGCCTGCCCTTTGATGATTCGTCGTTCGATGCGGCGATGGCGCTGCTCACGATCCATCATTGGCGCGACAAGGCGGCGGGCTTGCGCGAAATGCGCCGCGTGACGCGCGGGCGCATCGTGCGGCTGACCTACGATCCCGCCATGCGACCGTGGCTCACCGACTACCTGCCCGAACTGGCGGCTCTGGACGAAGGCCAGATGCCCGCGATGGCCGAATACGCGCGGTGGCTCGGCGACGTGCGGATCGAAGCCGTACCCGTCCCGCATGATTGCAGCGACGGATTTCTCTACGCCTATTGGCGCCGGCCGGCGGCCTATCTCGATGCGCGCATCCGCTCGGGCAGTTCTTCCTTCTGGGCGCTGGGCGATGCGGCGAAGCCGGGTCTCGAACGCCTCGCGCGCGATCTCGAATCCGGCGAATGGGCGCGGCGTTACGCCGATATCGTCGCGCGCGACGAATACGACGCGGGTTATCGCCTCGTGATCGCCGGTTAGTCCGTCACCCAGCCATCGACGAGGCCGAGCGCGATTTTGTCGCCCGCATGCGGGTGGCCGTCATCGGGCAGCGCCAAGCGCAGCAACGCGGTGGGATCGGCATCGGGCACGGCGTCGATATCCCACGCCCCGCCCACGTAAGCGGCACGTTTGATCGTCGCGGGGAAACCGTCGGCGGCCAGCGCGAGGTCTTCGGGGCGCAGCACCAGCGAGGCGGGGCCGGGCGCACGATCACCGGCACAGCGCACGCGGAAGCGCCGCCCGTACAACTCGATCCCCGCCTTGCCGCCTTGTGCGGCGAGCATTTCGGTTTTGACGATGGCGCCGCGCCCGACAAAGGCGCCGATCGCGGCGGTCGCAGGCTCCCGATAAAGCGTGCGCGGATCGGCGAACTGTACGATGCGGCCCGCTTCCATCACGGCGATGCGGTCGGCCAGCGCCATCGCTTCGGCCTGATCGTGGGTGACGTAGAGCATCGTCGCCTTCGTCTTGGCGTGGAACGCCGCGAAGGTTTCGAGCATCGACGCGCGGAGGTGCACGTCGAGATTGGCGAGCGGCTCGTCGAGCAGCACGATTGCCGGGTCCATGGCGAGGCAGCGCGCGAGCGCCACGCGCTGACGTTGGCCGCCCGACAACTCGGCGGGTTTGCGATCCTCGTAACCGGCGAGATCGACGCTGGCGAGCGCTTCGGCGATTCGCGCCTTGCGCTTCGCGTCGGGCACGTGTGCGACTTCCAGCGCGTAGCCGACATTGCGGCCCACGCTCATATGCGGCCATAGCGCATAGGATTGGAACACGATGCCGACACGGCGTTCTTCGGGCGGCACGTGGGAAGCACCACCCGACACGATGCGCGAGCCCAGCGCGATCGTGCCGCTGTCCGGCGTTTCGAATCCGGCGACGAGGCGCAGCAGCGTCGATTTCCCGCAACCCGAAGCGCCCAGCAACGCGACGAACTCGCCGTTCGCGACGTTGAGGTCGGTCGGCTCCAACGCGCGCACATGCCCGCCTTGGGCGGTGGCGAAGCTTTTCGCCACGCCGGACAGAACCAGTTCGCTCATGGCGCGACGGCTTTGCGCACGATGGGCCCGAGCTCGGCGACGACGCGGCGATAGAGCTCGCGCTTGAACGGCACGATCAGCGTTTCGAGCTCGTCGAGTGCCGCCCAGCGCCAAGCGTCGAACTCCGCCTCATGCGCGTTGAGGTCGATGTCGGAGTCTTTGCCGAGATGGCGCAGCGCGTACCATTTCTGGCGCTGGCCGCGATAACGGCCTTTCCAGACCTTCTTGCGCAGATCTTCGGGCAGATCGTAGGCGATCCAATCCGCACTCTCGCCGACGATCTCGGCCTTGGTGACGCCGGTTTCCTCGGCGAGTTCGCGCAAAGCCGCGATGCGCGGATCTTCGCCTTCGTCGATGCCGCCTTGCGGCATCTGCCAAGCGTCCGGCGTGTCGTTGCGGCGCGCGACGAAGACGCGGCCTTTGCGGTCGAACAGCATCAGTCCCACGCCGGGACGGTAATCTTCCAATGTGACGGTTTTCATCGTTGTTGCGCGGCGGGGGCCGTTGCGGGTGCGGGTGCAGCACCCGGTGCGGGCTGGCGATTGACGACGGCCGAAACCGGGGCGAGCACGAAGCCGCGATTTTCGACCAAGGCCAGCCAATTGATCAGGCGTTCGAACGTCACCGGGAAAGGCTGGCCGATACCGACGGCCACACCGTTCTGGCGCGCGATGCGCTCCAGATCGTTGAGCGCGCGGTCGATCGCGGGGCGCGAAGCTTCGGTATCGATGATGCGATCGGCATAGACGCGCGGCACGCCCACGTCGTCGGCCACACGCGCGGCCAGCGAATTCTGCGCGGTGCGCGAATCGAGCAGCAGCAACCCGCGTTGGAACATCCGGTCGACCACGGGGCGCATCGCATCGGCCGAGGTGGTGAAGCGCGAACCCGCCGCCGTGGCGATACCGACATAGCCTTGCGCGCGGCCGAGCAAACCGTCGAGCCGTTCTAGATTTTGGCGTGCCGACAACGTGGTCAGCAGCGTTTGCGGGCCAGGATCGGTCGCGGGGAAATCGGCGGGCTCCATCGGCACGTTCAACAGCACTTCGTGACCGGCCGCGCGCGCCAAGGCGACCCATTGCGTCAGATTGTCCGCATAGGGGCTGAAGGCGAGCGTGATGGCACCGCCGAGATTTTGAATCGCGGCGTTGCTCGCGGCTTGGCTTTTGCCCAGATCCGTCAGCACGATCGCGATGCGCGGGCGCTTTTCTTCCGGATCGAAGGGGCGCGCGAAACGCACCCAAGTCGGCGCTTCCACGTCGCGCGGCGGCAAAGGTGCGAGCGACGGCGGTGCCGCCGGGCGGGCCGCTTGTTGCTGCGCGGCCGGTGCGGGCGTCGGTGTCGGCGCCGGAGTCGCGGCAGGGGCGGGCGTCGCAGCAGGTGCCGGTGCGGCCGGTTGAACCGGCGCGGGTGCGATCGGGCGCGGCGCCGTCGGGCTCGCGGCCGGCGGCGGGGCAGGCGGCGTGACCGGTGCGGCCGCTTGCGGTGCGGGTGCCGGTTCAGACGCCGGGGCGGGCGGCGGCGGTTCGGGCGCTGCCGCCGGGGCCGGTGCGGGCTCGGGTTCCGGCTCCGGTTTCGCGACGGCTTCGGGAACCGGCGGCGGGATGGGGGCCGTCACCGCCGGGGTGGGCAGACGCACCATCGCGACGACCGGGTCGCCGAGATCGAGTTCGCTTTCCGGCGTTTGGGTTTGCGCCCACAGCACGTAACCGGCGACGGCGCCGATCAGCAGAATCCACGCGAGCGCCAATAGCGGCGGCTTGCGCTTTTGCGCCGGTGCCGGTTTGGGGCTTGCGGGCGGCAAGGGCGGCGGATCGGACTCGTCTGTCGCCGCCATGCCGAGATCCCGATCCTAAACGCCCGCGCTCAGTTCGCGCGCTGCTGGAACAGCGCGAGGCCGCGCAGCAGATCGAGCGCGCGGCTGAGCTGGTAATCCTGCGCGCCTTCGGCCGGCGGCTCGTCGCTTTGCGGGGCCGGGGCGGCCTGCGGTGCTGCGGGCGTTTGGCCGTTGGCGGGCGCTTGCGGGTTGCGCAAGGCACCACGCAGATCGGCTTCGCGGCGCACCGGGCCCGTCGGCGTGACTTCGATACGCGCTTGTTCGACCGCGATATCGGGCTCGATGCCCTGCGCTTGGATCGAGCGGCCCGACGGCGTGTAGTAGCGCGCGGTGGTGAGGCGGATCGCACCCTGGTTGCCCACGGGGCGGATCGTCTGGACCGAGCCTTTGCCGAAGGATTTGGTGCCGAGCAGAATCGCGCGGCGATGATCCTGCAACGCGCCCGCGACGATTTCCGACGCCGAGGCCGAGCCGCCATTGATCAGCACGACCAGCGGCAGGCCGTTCAGCAGATCGCCGGCGCGCGCGTTGTAGCGCTGGGCTTCCTCCGACCGGCGGCCGCGCGTCGACACGATCTCGCCGCGCTCCAGGAACGCGTCGGACACGGCGATCGCCTGATCGAGCAAGCCGCCCGGATTGTTGCGCATGTCGAGCACGAGGCCCTTCATCTTGTCGCCGAGCTGTTCGCGGATACGCTGGATCGCGTTGCGCAAGCCCACGTCCGTCTGCTCGGTGAAGCTGGTGATGCGCACATAGCCGATATCGCCTTCGACGCGGCTGCGCACCGATTGGATGCGGATCACCGCGCGGGTCAGCGTCACTTCGAAGGGCTGGGCTTCGCCGCGACGGATCAAAACCTTGAGCTGGCTGTTGACGGGCCCGCGCATCTTTTCGACCGCGTCCTGCAGCGTCATGCCCATCACCGGCTCGCCGTCGAGCATGACGATGAAGTCGTTGGGCTTCAAACCGGCGCGGAAGGCGGGCGTGTCGTCGATGGGCGAGACGACCTTCACCAAGCCGTTCTCCATCGTCACTTCGATGCCAAGCCCGCCGAACTCGCCGCGCGTCTGCACCTGCATGTCGCGGAACGAACGCGCGTTGAGGAACGACGAATGCGGGTCGAGCGAGGTCAACATGCCGTTGATCGCGTCCTCGACCAGTTTGCGGTCCTGCACTTCTTCGACGTACTCGCTGCGCACGATCTCGAACACGTCGCCGAACAATTGAAGCAGGCGGAACGTCTCGGACCCGCCGCCGGTTTGCGGGGCTTGCGCGGAAACCGGCGAAACGAACGCGGGCGCCACGAATGCGAGCGTGGCGGCGAGGCTGGCGGCGGCGAAGTGACGGGCGAACATCGGGGGTTCCTTTTCCGCCGGACCACATGGCCCGGCCGTCGTCTCTCAACAAGCGCGCGCGAGGCTTCTCTCGCTAGCGACGCGCACCGGCTTCGGCGCCGAACAGCAAGGGCGTGGGATCGACCGGCTGACCGTTGCGCCGAAGCTCCAGATAGAGCACCGGCGTTCCCTGCTCGCTCGCGCCCGCGCGCCCGACCGGTTCGCCCGCCGTCACGGCTTGTCCCACGACGGCGTCGATTCGGCCCAACTGCGCCAGAACCGAATGATATCCCCCGCTATGTTCGAGGATCAAGATAAGCCCGTACCCCCGGAACGGCCCGGCAAAGGCCACGGTTCCGTCGAACGGGGCGATCACGGCGGCGGTTTCGCGCGGTTCGATCGTCAGGCCGCGCGCGATTTGGCCCCCGCTTTGGGTATCGCCGAAGCTTTCGATCAATCCGCCGCGCACCGGCCAGCGATACCCGGCCAACGCCGCCAATTCCCCGGTGGCGCGCGATGGCGCCAGGGTGCGGGCGGCGGGGCTGCGCACCGGTGCGGCGACCGGGCGATCTTCCAGACGGGCCACCAAATCGCGCAAATCCTGGGCTTCGCGGCCCATCCGCTCCAGCCTTGCGGCGTATTCGCGCGAATCGTCGGTCAGGCGGCTGAGCGCCTTGTTGCGTGCCTCGATTGCCGCGTCGAGTCGGGCGGATTCGGCCGCCAGGGCCGCCAGCGCCTTCGACAATTTTTCGCGTTCCCGGGCGGCCGCGACGCGGGCGGTTTCCAGCGCGGTCAACTCCCGGCGCAATTCCCCCGCCCGGCGCTCCAATTCCGGAATGGTGGCCGAGGCGAGCAAGCCCGCGCGCGCGGATTCGAGCGGCGAATGCGGCTCCAGCGCCAGCGATTCGGGCGGGCGGCGGGCGAGTTGCAGCAAGGCACCCGCCGTCGCGGCGATCTCCGACCGGCGCTTGTCGATCGCTTCGCGCCGCGATGCGGCTTCCTGGTCCAGCGTGGCGATGCGCGTTTCGATCTCGAAGGCTTGATCCTCGGCGGCCGAGGCGGCGTTCGCGGCGTCCACGCTTTTCAAACGCAGCTCGGCGATGGCAGCCAAGGTCGCTTGCGTTTCGCGGGCGAGGCCGCGTTCGCGCCCGCGCTCCTGCTCCATCAGGCGCTCAAGCTCGATCAGCCGTTCGGACGGGTTGGTTTGGGCGGTAACGTCTGCCGCGATCAGCAGCGATAGAAGGGCAAGGGCGGCCGCCTTGTTCACGCCGGAACCGCGATCAGCGATCGCCCGGTCATTTCGGGCGGCGGGGCCAAGCCCATCAACTCCAGCAGCGTGGGCGCCACATCCGCCAACTTGCCGTCATGCACTGCGACCGGCGCGTTGCGGCCCGGCAAACGCGCATCGAACACGTAGACGGGCACGGGGTTCAGCGTATGTGCTGTTTGCGCCTGGCCGGTGACCGGATCGAGCATGCATTCGCAATTGCCATGATCGGCGGTGATCAGCAACGCGCCGTGCATTTTCTCGATCGCGTCGGCCACGCGGCCCACGCAAGCATCGACCGTTTCGACCGCCTTGATCGCGGCTTTAAGGTCGCCCGTATGCCCGACCATGTCGCAATTGGCGTAGTTCACGACGACGAAATCGAATTCGCCCGAATTAATCGCCGCGACCAGTTTGTCGGTCATCTCGGGCGCCGACATCTCGGGCTGAAGATCGTAGGTCGCGACTTTGGGCGACGGCACCAAAATGCGCTTCTCGCCCGGCCATTCCTTCTCTTCGCCGCCGTTGAAGAAGAAGGTGACATGCGCGTACTTCTCGGTCTCGGCGATGCGCAATTGCGTGCGGCCCGCTTTCGACACGATCTCGCCCATCATATTCGCCAACGATTGCGGCGCGTACATTGCGGTCATCCGCTTGGCGAGGGCGGACGAATATTCCGCCATGCCCATCGCCGCGGCGAAATTCACGATGCGCGGCCGCGCGAACTCTGCGAAAGCGGGATCGAGCAGCGCGTCGAGCGTTTGGCGCGCGCGATCGGCGCGGAAATTCGCCATCACCAACACGTCGCCGTCCTTCATGCCGGCATAGCCGGGCAAGGCGAAGGGTTTGACGAATTCGTCGTTGGTATCGGCGGCGTAGGAAGCGCTCACACCTTCCTGCCACGTCGCGAATTTCGGCGCGTTGCCATCGACCAAGGCGTTGTAGGCAAGCTCGACGCGTTCCCAACGCTTGTCGCGGTCCATCGCATAGTAGCGTCCGGCGATCGTGGCGAGCTTCGTATCCTTCAGGCCCGCAATATCCGTTTCGAACTTGGCGAGAAAATCTTCCGCCGAACGCGGTGCCGTGTCGCGGCCGTCGAGAAACGCATGGATGCGCACGGGCACGTTTGCCTGCGCGAAGGCGCGCGCGAGGGCGACGATATGATCTTGATGCGAATGCACGCCGCCGGGCGACAGCAAGCCCATGATCTGCGCCGTACCGCCCGTCGCTTTCGCTTTGGCGATCGCGTCGGTCAACGCCGGCAGCTTGAAGAACGAACCATCTTCGATCCCGGCATCGATGCGCACGAGATCCTGCATCACGATGCGGCCCGCACCCAGATTCATATGCCCGACTTCGGAATTGCCCATCTGCCCCACGGGCAAGCCGACATGGCGTTCGGACGCTTCCAGGAAGGCGGGCGCGTGGAGAGCACGCAATTTGTCGAAATTCGGCGTGCGGGCCAGCGCGATCGCGTTGTTCGCGCGTTCGACGCGATGGCCGAACCCGTCCAAAACGCACAAGACAACGGGGCGGGAAGTGCCTGTCATGGCTGGAACTTAGCCAGATTCCGCGCCCGCGCAAGCCCGACCAGGGTCAGCGCGTCGAAGATCTCGCCCGCCGATTCGAGTGCCAGAATTTCGTCGTCGTCGAGCAGCGTAGCGCGACCCATGCCGAGCTCGGCATCCAGTTTGGCGTCCGTGGCCACGCAGTCGCGCGCCAGAAACAACGCGGCGAAGCCCGCAATGCTCGACGGCTCGGCCGCGACCAGGCCCAGCGGCACCAGCGAAAGCGGCGAGGCGAGGCCGGTTTCTTCGGCCAATTCGCGTCGCGCGGCGGTGACTTCGTCCTCGCCCGCATCGACGAAACCTTTGGGCAATTCCCAGCCCCAGCGCCCGATCGGATGGCGCCAATTGCGCAGCAACGCGATGCGGCCATCCTTGGCGCGCGCGACGACGACGACACCTTGCGTGGGTGCCGCCTGGCCTTCCGACGCGTCGGGTGCGGCTTTGGGGGCGAGCGTCACGTAGTCGCGCACTTCGTTGCCGGCATCGTCGCGAATATGGTCGCGGCGCACGCGCCAGACCTTGTTCTCGAAGGCGGTTACGCGCGCCACGACGCGCACCGGCGGTTCCTTGTCGCTCATGTTTTCGGTCCTATGACGATCGACGCCGCACCCTGCCAGCTTTCCGGCGTGCCGATATCGACGAAGCGTGCCTGTCGGTCGATCGGAGCGGCGATCGTGCCGGGTGCCAGGCGTTCGAATACATCGCGTTCGAGCGAAACCGGGCGGCCGGTTTCCAGTTTGTCGATCAGACCACGCGACAAAAGATAGATGCCCGCATTGATCGCGGCCTTGCCGTTGAAGGACGGATCCTTCTCGACGAAGCGCATGACCTTGCCGTGCGCGATGTTGAGCCGCCCGTAACGCCCGGCATCGGCGACTTCGACCGCCAGCATCGCGGCGGGCTTGGCATAGGCGGCGCAGAACGCGCCCAGATCGGCATCGACGAAGGTGTCGCCGTTGACGACCATTACCGGATCGCTGCGGAATTTGGACGCCGCGAAGGCGAGCGCGCCGCCGGTACCCAAAGGTGCGGGCTCGATCGACCAATCGAACGCGATCCCGGGGCGGCGATGACGATCGAGATGGTCGGTGACCATTTCCGCGCGATGGCCGAGCAGGAAGACGATGCGTTTGGCGCCTTGTGCGGCCAGAAAATCGACCAGATGTTCGACGAAAGGCCGCCCGGCGACCGGGGCCAGCACTTTGGGCAGGCCCGGCACGGCGCCGGCCAGGCGCGTGCCCAAACCGCCCGCGAGCACGGCGATATCGATGTCGGAAAGGCGCAGGCCCATGGCTCTGGCTACGACGCGCGCAAGATCGGCGCAAGGCCCCGTAAAAAAGTTGACGTGGGCGCCGCTATCCCTATGATCCCGCGCGCTCTATCCGGCGACTTGGTTGGCCCCAGTGGCGGAACGGTAGACGCGGCAGACTCAAAATCTGTTGCCCGCAAGGGCGTGCTGGTTCAAGTCCGGCCTGGGGCACCATTTCGACCCGCATCCGCGAATCTCGCGGCGAACGGGTGCCGGAATATTGGGGGAAGACGCTTGTCCACCTCGCCGATCGCGCGGCTTCAGAACCTGCGGCGCGATTTTCGGTCGTTACCGCCCGATTTGGCCGCCTCGCTGCTGATGCTCGTGGCGATGTGCATGTTCGTGATCACCGGCGTGCTGATTCGCGACGCGGCCCAAACGCTGCCGGTGGTCGAGATCCTGTTCCTGCGCCAAACCTTGGCGGTGGTGATCATGGCGCCGCTGTTTTGGCGCCACCGCAGCGCCATCCTGCATCCGCAAGGCCTGCGCCTGCATCTGCTGCGCGGCGGAGCCGCCGTGTGCGCGATGCTGTGCGGCAACACCGCCGTCGTCTACATCCCCTTCGCCGACGTGACCGCGATCCAGATGTCGGAGGTGCTGTTCATCACGGCACTGGCCGCGATTTTCCTGGGCGAGAAAGTCGGCTGGCGGCGCTGGTCGGCGACGGCCGTCGGCTTTTTCGGCGTCGGCGTGATGCTCCAGCCCTTTTCGGGGCCGATCGAATTTTATGCGCTGCTGGCCTTGGCGGGATCGGCGGCGGGCGCCGTCTCGGTCGTCACCTTGCGCTTCGGCTCGCGCTTCGATACCGCCGAGACCGTGATCTTTTTCCAAAGCGTGGTGCTGATCGCATTTTTCACGCCGATGGCGTGGTGGGTGTGGGTGCCGCCGCCGGCAAGCGTGCTCGCGATCGTGATCGTGCTGGCGGTGTTGCAAGCCGTGTCGACCTTGCTGTTCACCACGGCGTTCCGGACCGGCAACGCGTCGGCGATCGCACCGCTGCAATATCTGCGGCTGCTGATGATGGCGGGCGTGGGCTATTGGCTTTACGGCGAAACGCCCACACTGGCGACGATCGCGGGCTCGGTCTTGATCGTCGCGGCGGCGATCTACACGCTGCACCGCAATTCGGTGCGCCAATCGCAGATCCCGCCCGCGCCGCGTCCCGAAGGCCCGGCATAGGCCGCACTCAAGCTTTCGCGGCTTCGTTCGAACCGCGATTTATTTGGCATTGAAATACCGAGTTTCGACCCCATCTCGAGGGCTCGAAAGGAATTTCCATGTCAAATCTCGACGTCGAGCCGGCGGCCGCCATGCCGCAAAAGGCGCTATGGGCGGGCGTCATCTCGCTCGCTTTCGGTTCGTTCAGTTTCGTCACCGCCGAATTCCTGCCCGCGAGCTTGCTCACGCCGATGGCCGCCGATATCGGCGTAACCGTTGGGGCGGCCGGGCAGGCGATCAGCGCCACCGCCGTCGCGGCGGGGATCGCGGCGCTGATCACCGCGATCGTGTCGCGCGGGATCGACCGGCGCATCGTCATCTGGACGCTCAGCGTGTCGCTGATCGTTTCCAGCGTTCTGACCGCGACGGCCGAAAGCCTGCCCGCCTTGCTGATCGCGCGCGTGCTGCTCGGCATCGGCTTGGGCGGGTTCTGGTCCATGGCCGCCGCCATCGCCATGCGTTTGGTCCCGGCCGGATCATTGCCGCGTGCGATCTCGCTGGTGCTGATGGGCGTGTCGGTCGCGACGGTCAGTGCCGCCCCGATCGGCGCCTATCTCGGCGCGCTGATCGGTTGGCGCGCGGTGTTCCTGCTTGCTGCGTTCGTCGGCATCGTCGCGCTTTCGGTGCAATTGCTCTCGCTGCCGCGCTTGCCCGCGCGCGGTGCGCCTGATCTGCGCACGCTGGTCGTGCTCGCGCGCAAGCCCAGCATTGCGCTGGTACTGATCGGCGTGATCGTCACGATCTCCGGCCATTTCGCCGGCTTCACCTATATCCGGCCGATCCTCGAAACCATGCCGCGTCTGTCGGTCGAGGCGATCTCGCTCGTCCTGCTCGCGTTCGGCTTGGGCGGGTTCGTCGGCAATCTCGCCGGCGGGGCAATCACCGCGCGCAGCGCCAAAGCGGCCGTCGTGTTCGGGGCGGCGATCGTCGCCGCGATGGGCCTGACGCTGCTGCTGTTCGGCACATCGGCGATCGTTGCGGGAATCGCCATCGGGTTGTGGGGCTTTGCCTTCGGCGTGCTGCCGGTCGGCTTCCAGACCTGGATGATGCGCGTCGCCCCGCCCGATCTGGCCGAATCCGCCGGTGGGTTGTTGGTCGCGGCGTTCCAAGTCGCGATCACCGGCGGTGCCGTATTCGGCGGCTTGCTGGTCGATGGCTTCGGCACGCTGGGCGTGGTCGTCTATATGACCACGGCGACGTCGCTCGGGGCGCTAGGCGTCATCCTCGTGGGGCGACGCAGCCCCGAACGCATCGACGCAACGGCGGAAGCGGCGGCGGTCGTTTAAACGACCGCCGTTAGCGCCTGCTCGAGATCGTCCCAGATATCTTCGACATTTTCGAGCCCGACCGAAAGGCGGATCAGTCCGTCGGAGATGCCGTGCTTGGCGCGCATCTCCGGCTCATAGGCCGCATGCGTCATGCTTGCGGGATGCTGGATCAGCGTTTCCGCATCGCCCAGGCTGACCGCGCGGCGGATGATGTCGAGTTTGTCCATCACCGCCATGCCCGCTTTGATGCCGCCCTTGATCTCGAACGCGATCAAGCCGCCGCCCGCCGACATTTGGCGTTTGACGATCGCGGCGCGCGGATGGTCCGCAAGGCCGGGATAATGCAGCGTTTCGATCGCCGGATGCTTGGCGAGGCGTTCGGCGATCGTCGCGGCGGATTTGCAATGGCGCTCGACGCGGATCTCCAACGTCTTCAGCCCGCGCAGCATCAGGAACGCCGCGAAGGGCGAGATCGTCGCCCCGGTCAGGAACCGCAAACCGTTCATGCGGATCGTCTTGATCGTTTCGGCTTTGCCGGCGACCACGCCCGCGAGCAGATCGCCATGCCCGCCGAGGAACTTCGTCGCCGAATGGATGACGAGATCCGCGCCCAGATCGAGGGGGCGTTGCAGGATCGGCGTCGCGAAAGTGTTATCGACCACGACCAACACGTTCTTGGCGCGCGCCAGCGCCACCACGCCCGCGATATCGACGATGCGGAGATTCGGATTGGCCGGCGTTTCGAAATAGACGAGCTTGGTCTTGGGCCCGATCGCGGCGGCGACCTCGTCGAGATTCGTGAAGTCGACGAATTTGGTGTCGATGCCGAAGCGCGTCACGCCCTTGTCGAGCAGCGCGTAGGTGTTGCCGTAGACGACCTTGTCCGCGACGATCCCGTCGCCTTGGTTCAGCAGCGACCAGAACGTGCCGGAGATCGCCGCCATGCCCGAGGCGACGACCAATGCCGCTTCGGCGTTTTCCAGATCGGCGATGCGCTGTTCGAGCAGCGATTGCGTCGGGTTCTTGGTGCGGCCGTAGATGTAACCTTCGCGCTCGCCCCGGAACAGCGCCGCCCCTTGTTCGACCGATTCAAACGCGTAGGTGGAAGTGAGATAGATCGGCGGCGTCAAAGCGCCTTGCGCGGTGGCGGGGTCGTAGCCCAGATGGATCGCGCGCGTGGCTTGGCCCGCGCGTTTGTTGCGGCCGCTTTTCATCGATTTCTCCCGCCCGGATGATCCCGGTTTGTGATTTCTCCCTGAAATTCGGGGAAGGGGCGGCTTCGCGCAAGCCCTTAAGCCCGCCAAAATTTTTCAAAAAGCGGTCAAATTCGATTGTTCCGGCAAATGGGGGCGGGCGGTTATGATCGCGGGCTTGCATCCGCCGCCCCCCGAACCCATTTTCGGCGAATGCGATCAGGAGCGGATTTCGAGATGAGCTTCTTTGAACCCACGCGCCGGCGGGCGCTGAAAACCGGCGGCGCCGTAGCGGCGTTGATCGCGGCGGGATTCCTGCCGCGCGATGCGTTCGCCGCGGCGACGATAGTCCGCGTGCTGCAGCATCTGGAACAGGTGCTGCAGGGCATGGCCGAGGGCGGTGGCGAGGGCCGCGTGGCCGCATTGGGTCTGCTCGGTGCCGACGAGCGCGCGCAGATCGACAGCTTCAACCCGGCGCCGACGGCCTTGCCGGCGGCGGCAAACCTGGCGGACGCGTTCGCGGCGCAGGTGGCACGCACGCCGGCCGCGGCGGCGCTGGCACACGCGGGC
>JAIUNH010000581.1 GCA_020161965.1 Pseudomonadota bacterium | reverse complement strand
CGCGATGCGTGCTTTAGGGGTGCCCGAACTTGCCGCGCATGTCAGGGGAGAATGCGATTTACCGAGCGCGATCAATGCGTTGAAGGCGAGCACACGGCAATTCGCCAAGCGCCAGCGCACCTGGTTCCGCAACCAGCTCAAGGCTGCCACGCGGTTCGATGCGCAATTTTCGGAAAGTCTGCTTCCCGAAATTCGCATGTTTATTAGAAAAATGGGTTGACGGGCCGGGGGCGTCTCCCTATTTTCCGCCGCCTTGCCATACCGCAAGTTCGCAAAGGAGAAGACGATGTCGACCGCCGCCGCCAAAATCCCCACGACCCAGGACACCGCCCAGATGAATGGCGCGGAAATCGTCCTCAAGGCGCTGGTGGAGCAGGGCGTCGAGGTTATCTTCGGCTATCCCGGCGGGGCGGTATTGCCGCTCTACGACGCGATCTTCTTGCAGAACTCGGTCAAGCACATCCTGGTGCGCCAGGAAGGCGGGGCCGTGCACGCCGCCGAAGGTTACGCGCGCTCGACCGGCAAGGTCGGCGTGGTGCTCGTGACCTCGGGCCCCGGTGCGACCAACGCCGTGACCGGCTTGGTCGATGCGCTGATGGATTCGATTCCGATCGTGTGTTTGACCGGCCAGGTGCCGACGCATCTGATCGGCAACGATGCTTTCCAAGAGGCCGACACGACCGGCATCACGCGGCCCGCGACCAAGCATAACTACTTGGTCAAGGACATCACGAAGCTCGCGCAGACGGTGCACGAGGCTTTCCATGTCGCGCGCTCGGGCCGTCCCGGTCCGGTGGTGATCGACCTGCCCAAAGACATTCTGATGGGCAAGGGCGAGTACAAGAGTGCTGAAGCCTTCAAGCGCGTTTCGTACACGCCGCGTCTGGATCCGGACCCGAAGGCGATCGCGCAAGCGGTCGATCTGATGCTGTCGGCCAAGCGCCCGATTTTCTACACGGGCGGCGGCGTGATCAATTCGGGCCCCGAAGCCTCGGCGGCGTTGACGAAGTTCGTGCGCCACACCGGCTTCCCGATCACCAACACGCTGATGGGCCTGGGCGCCATGCCCGCGGCCGATCCGCTGTTCCTGGGCATGCTGGGCATGCACGGCACGTACGAAGCCAATCTGTCGATGCATGGCTGCGACGTGATGGTGAATATCGGTGCGCGCTTCGACGACCGCGTGACCGGGCGTTTGAACGCCTTCTCGCCGAATTCGAAGAAGATCCACGCGGATATCGATCCGTCGTCGATCAACAAGAATGTGCGTGTCGAAGTGCCGATCGTCGGCGATGCGGGCCGCATCATCGCGGCCTTGGCCGCCGAATGGGATCGCCGCATCGCGGCCGGCGCCAAGCCGGACAAGAAGGCGCTGGCCGAGTGGTGGGCGCAGATCGATATGTGGCGCAAGCGCAATTGCCTCGCCTATCGCAATTCCGACGCGATCATCAAGCCGCAATACGCGCTGGAACGCCTGCAGGCGATCACCGCCAAGCGCGACGACGTGTTCATCACGACCGAAGTCGGCCAGCACCAGATGTGGGCCGCGCAGTATCTGAAGTTCCAGAAGCCCAATCGCTGGATGACCTCCGGCGGGCTCGGCACCATGGGCTATGGTCTGCCGGCGGCGATGGGCGTGCAGATCGCGCACCCGGATGCGTTGGTCATCGACGTCGCGGGCGAAGCCTCGACGCTGATGAACATTCAGGAACTGTCGACGATCGCGCAGTACCGTCTGCCCGTGAAGGTGTTCATCCTGAACAACCAGTATATGGGCATGGTGCGCCAGTGGCAGGAATTGCTGCACGGCTCGCGCTATTCGGAAAGCTACACCGAATCGTTGCCCGATTTCGTGAAGCTGGCCGAAGCCTTCCATTGCGTGGGCTTGCGCGCGACGAAGGTGTCCGAGGTCGACGACACGATCAACGAGATGATCGCGATCAAGAAGCCGGTCATCGTCGATATGTGCGTCGATCAGAAGGAAAACTGCTTCCCGATGATCCCGTCGGGGGCGCCGCATAACGAGATGCTGCTCGGTCCCGAAGATACGAACAAAAAGGGCGGTCCGATTTCGGAGGAAGGGATGGTTCTGGTTTGAGGCGAACGCGCTTCATCCGTTAGAACCCTTCCGTCGAAAGAGAATTCCCATGTCGAAGAACGAACCCATCGAACGCCATACCATCGCCGTGCTCGTGGACAACGAGCCCGGGATTCTGGCGCGCGTCGTCGGCCTGTTTTCGGGCCGCGGCTACAACATCGAAAGCCTGACCGTTGCCGAGACGGACGCCGAAGGCCATCGCAGCCGCATCACGATCGTGACGCGCGGCACGCCGATGGTGATCGAGCAGATCAAGGCGCAGCTCGATCGTCTGGTGCCCGTGCATCGCGTCAGCGATCTCACGCAGGAAGGTGCCCATGTCGAGCGCGAATTGGCGCTGGTCAAGGTCGTGTCCGCCGGCGAGAAGCGCGTCGAATCCTTGCGCATCGCCGATATTTTTCGTGCGAAG
>JAIUNH010000580.1 GCA_020161965.1 Pseudomonadota bacterium | reverse complement strand
ATCCGGATGGGCCTGTTCCTCTACGATCATCTCGGCTGGTCGCCAGGGCGCAAAACGCGCCTGCCCGGCTCGCGCCAAGTTGATCTGCCGGCCAGCGAATATGGACGCGGACTTCGCGCCGATGTGCCCACGGGCTTCGTCTATTCCGATTGCTGGGTCGACGATGCGCGGCTCGTGACGCTCAACGCGCGCGCCGCCGCCGATCTGGGTGCGGATATCCGCGTGCGCACGCAAGTCACCTCGGCGCGGCGCGAGAACGGCGAATGGCGCTTGACGCTGTCCGACCGCTTGGGCGGCGGCCAAACGGATATCCGCGCCAAGGCGCTGGTCAACGCCGCGGGCCCGTGGGTGATGTCGACCATCACCGGCGTGATGGGCCAGAACGCGCCTGCGAAGCTGAAGCTCGTCAAAGGCAGCCATATCGTCGTGGCGCAGCAATACGAGGGCGAGCACGCCTTCATTCTGCAAAATGTCGATCGGCGCATCGTGTTCGTCATTCCCTATGAAGGGCGCTTCACGCTGATCGGCACGACCGACGTGGTCTACGAAGGCGATCCAGGCCGCGTCGCGATCTCGCCCGACGAAACGGATTATCTGTGCAAGGCGGCGAACCGCTTCCTCGCGCGGCCCGTGACGCAAGCCGACGTGGTGTGGAGCTATGCCGGTATTCGCCCGCTTTACGACGACGGCTCCGACAACGCGAGTGCCGTCACCCGCGATTACGTGCTGGAACTGGACGCGGGCGAAGGCCGCGCCCCCGCCTTGTCGATCTTCGGCGGCAAGATCACCACGTTCCGCCGCTTGGCCGAACACGCGCTCGAAAAGCTCGCGCCGTTTTTTCCGCAAGCGACGGGGGCGTGGACGGCCGGTGCCAAACTGCCGGGCGGCGAGCTTGACGGCCGCGACGCGGATTTCGAGCGTTTCGTCGAGGTGCACGCGCGCGAATGGGATTTCCTGCCGCGCGAACATCTGCGCGGCATTCTGCGCCGCCAGGGTTCGCGCGCATTGAAGTTCCTGTCGGCCGCGAAATCGCTGGACGATCTGGGTCCGCATTTCGGTGTGGGGCTCTATGGCGCCGAAGTCGATCTGATGGTGCGCGAGGAATGGGCGCGCACGTCGAACGATATTCTGTTCCGCCGCACCAAGATGGGGCTTCATCTCTCGCTCGCCGAACAGGCGGTGCTGGGCGGCTATCTCGCGCGCGTTCACGGGCTGGGACAAGCGGGCTAATGGCGAAGATCGCTTTCTTCGGCTTGGGCCGGATGGGATCGGGCATGGCAGCGCGGTTGCGCGAGGCCGGGCACGAGATCCGCGTGTGGAACCGCACGCCGAAGGACGAGCCCGGCTTCGTCGCGAAAATCGAAGACGCCGCGAAAGGCGCCGACGCCGCCTTCGCGATACTGGCCGACGACGCGGCCTCGCGCGACGTGTGGGATCGCGCTTTACCGGCGCTGCCCAAAGGTGCCTTCGCGATTGAGTTTTCGACGCTGTCGCATGACCGCGTGTTGGAGCTGGCCGCGCAAGCGCAAGCCAACGGCCTTCGCTATATCGACAGCCCCGTGACCGGCCTGCCCGACGTGGCCGCCGCCGGAAAACTGACATTGTTTGTCGGCGCCGACAAAGCCGATCTCGACGCCGCGCGCCCGTTGCTCGAACCGCTCTCGGCGGCGATCGCGCATTTCGGCCCCGTCGGCGCGGGCACGGTGTTCAAGCTGATGATCAATCTGATGGGGGCCGTGCAGATCGCCGCGGTCGGCGAAGGCTTGGCGCTCGCCGCCAAGGCCGGGCTCGATCTCGACCAGGTCGCCGCGTTTCTCGCCAAAGGCCAGGCCGCGAGCCCGCAAGCCGTGCGCAACGCCAACTACATCGCCGGCGGCGATCACACGACCAGCATCACCTTCACCGGCAAACTGCGCCGCAAGGACACCGCTTACGGCGTGGCGCTCGCGCGCAAATTCGATATCCCCGCGCGGCTTGGCGAAACCGCGCTCGACGCCTATGACCGCTTGCTGCGCGCGGGCCTTGGCGATCAGAACGAAAGCAAGATCGTCGCGGTCTACGAAAAGAAGCTCTGACGCGCGCGCGACGTTCAGACGACGTAAGGAATGCCGAACATCACGGCGCCGAGCATGACCTCTTCCGAAAGCTCCTTGGCTTCCGATTCCACATCGAACTTGTTATTATGTTTAGATACATAGGGCGCTCCCATCTCCAGGTCATCCATTTAAACACCTCATAATACTTTTTAGATGCAAAAGGTGTTTTTCTTGAAAACTTTAGATATATACTATATGTATAGTATATATTATACCATCATCATTGCTATTTGGGCTAATTCATCTCTATTTTCTTCTTCGTTCTCCGTATCAGATTCTTCATCGTTATAATCTTTTATTGATTCGACCCACTTTTTGAAAGCGATTGCTAATTTAACGATTGGTGGTGTGGTTTCTTCCTCTTCCTCAATTGTGCATGAATCATTATATTCTCCCGTTAGGTCATATTCAAATTCT
>JAIUNH010000008.1 GCA_020161965.1 Pseudomonadota bacterium | reverse complement strand
GCTGCTGGGTTTCGTCGTCTGTAATTTCCTGTTCGTCGAGCCGCGTTACACGCTGCGCGTCGATCACGCGCATGACGCGCTGGCGCTGAGTGTGCTGCTGATCGCGGGTGCGGCGACCGGCTTGCTGGCGGGCCGCGCGCGCGAACAAGCCACACGCGCCCAGTCGCGTGCGGCGATGTTGGCCGAGCTTGCGGCTTTCGCCGATGAAGTGGGACGTGCGCGCGATGCCGCCGGGATTCGCGATCTGGCGGTTGCGCGTCTTGCCGCCGCGAAGGCCGATCCGGTGTTGTTGCTCGACACCGGCGACGGTCTGCGGGTTCAAGGCGATGCGGCATTGACCGCCGACGATCTCGCGGCGGCCGAGCGCGTCCATCGCCGGCACGTGACGCAAAGTGGTGCTGCGCGCGGCTGGGCGGGCAGCCGCTTCGATTTCGCGCCGATCCAAGGCGGCGTGCTGGGGGCTCGCGCCGATTCCGCCGGCGGCGCCATGCTCGCTTCGATCGCCGCGCAAGCGGACGCCGCCATCGAACGCTTGGCGCTGGCGGGCGAGGCCGAGCGCGAGAAATTGCGCGCGGCGTTGCTCGCGTCGCTGTCGCATGATCTGCGCACGCCCTTGGCGACGATCAGGGGTGCCGCTTCCACCTTGCGCGAATTGGGCGCGGCGTTGCCGCCGGCCGCGCGCCTCGATCTCGCCGTCGCGATCGACGAGGAAGCGGCGCGGCTTGCGCGGCATGTCGATAATCTTTTGCAGATGACGCGGCTTCGGGCGGGTTTGGACCTGCGTCCCGATTGGATCGATGCGAACGACGTCGCGCATGGGGCGGTCGCGCGGGCGCGCCGCGCCTATCCCGATCGCATGATCGCGCTCAATCCCGATCCGGCACATCCCTTGGTGAAGGCCGACGCGACTTTGCTGGAACAAGCCTTGTTCAACCTGATCGACAACGCGGCGAAATTCTCGCGCGGGCCCGTGCGCGTCGTCGTGCGCGCCCGGAACGCCGCGATCTTCCGCGTCGACGATTCCGGGCCCGGAATTCCGCAAGGCGACATCGCCCATGTGTTCGAGCCGTTTTTCCGCAGCCCCCACGCAAGCGCGGAAGGCACGGGGCTGGGCCTTGCGATCGTCGCCGGCGTGGCGCGCGCGTTGGGCGGGGATGCGTTCGCGGCAAGCCCCGGTGTCGACGGGGCCGCAACCAGCGTGACGATCCGTTTGCCGCAAGCGAGGATACCGGCCGCATGAACGCGCAGGCGCATATCCTGGTCGTCGACGACGAAGCGCAGATCCAGCGCTTCCTGGGTCATGCGCTGACCGCGTCGGGGTATACGGTTGCGGTGGCGCTGGACGGCAAATCGGCGCTGAAGCTGTTCGCGGGCGGCGGCTTCGATCTCGCCATCGTCGATCTGGGCTTGCCGGAAATCGACGGGCTGACCGTGATCGGTCAAATTCGCCAAACGTCCGATCTGCCGATCATCGTGCTGTCGGCCAACGACGCGGAAGATCACAAGATCGAAGCGCTCGACATGGGCGCCGACGATTTCGTCGGTAAACCATTTGGTATCGGGGAATTGCTTGCGCGCGTGCGGGCGTGTTTGCGCAAACGCCAAGGCAACGGCGCAGCGACCGAGCGTCTCGAGGCAGGCGGGATCGTCGTCGACCTTGCAGCACACAAGGCAACACGCGATGGCGAAACGCTGCGCCTCACGCCCAAGGAATTCGAATTGCTGGCGCTGCTGATGGCGAATGCGGATCGCGTGATGACGCATCGGCAGATCTTGGAAAAGATCTGGGGCAAGGCGCATACCGAAGACGTCGCGTATTTGCGCGTTTTCGTCGGCCAATTGCGCCAGAAGATCGAAGCGATCCCCGCCGAGCCCAAGCGGATCGTGACCGAGCCGGGTATCGGCTACCGCTTCATGGCGGGGTGAATTCTATCCAGCTTGTGGACCGGGCGTCACGCCGCGTTCCAAATCGGCGCGGAAGGCCTTGTTCCGGGACAATTTGCGCCGTTTGGGCGTTGCCTCGGACGGCCCAGGGGACTAGGTTTCGCCGGTCTTTTTTCGAACCCAGGAGCCTCGAGTCCGATGTCGATCGTCGCCGACCGTCTGCAGCGCGTGAAGCCTTCGCCCACCATTGCCGTCACCATGAAAGCGGCGGAGCTGAAAGCGGCGGGCAAAGACGTGATCGGCCTTGGCGCGGGCGAGCCCGATTTCGACACGCCGGCGAACATCAAGGCCGCCGCGAAGGCCGCGATCGACAAGGGCGATACGAAGTACACGGCCGTCGACGGCACGGCGGCGCTGAAGAAGGCGGTTCAGGCCAAGTTCAAGCGCGAGAACGGTCTCGACTACGCGCCGAACCAGATCACCGTCGGCACCGGCGGCAAGCAGGTGCTGTACAACGCGCTGATGGCGACGCTGAACCCGGGCGACGAGGTGATCATTCCCGCCCCGTATTGGGTTTCGTATCCCGATATGGTGATCCTTGCCGACGGCAAGCCGGTCGAAGTCGCGTGCTCGGAAAACCAGGGCTTCAAGCTGACGCCGGAAGCTTTGGCCGCCGCGATCACACCCAAGACCAAGTGGCTGATGCTCAACTCGCCGTCGAACCCGACGGGTGCGGCTTACACGCGCGAAGATCTGCGCGCCTTGGCCGACGTTTTGCTCAAGCATCCGCATGTCTGGATCATGACGGACGACATGTACGAGCATCTCGTTTACGACGATTTCAAGTTCACCACGATCGCGCAGGTCGAGCCCAAGCTCTATGACCGCACGCTGACCGTGAACGGTGTGTCGAAGTCGTATTGCATGACCGGCTGGCGCATCGGCTATGCCGGCGGCCCCGCCCCGCTGATCAAGGCGATGGCGGCGATCCAGTCGCAATCGACATCCAACCCCAGCTCGATCAGCCAGGCCGCCGCGGTCGAAGCGCTGAACGGCCCGCAGGATTTTATCCCTGCGAACAACAAGGTGTTCAAGGAACGCCGCGACCTGGTCGTGAAGATGCTGAACGAGGCGAAGGGCCTGCGTTGTCCGATGCCCGAAGGCGCCTTCTACGTGTTTCCGTCCTGTGCGGGTACGATCGGCAAGCGCACGCCGCAGGGCAAGGTCATCGAAACCGACACGGATTTCGTGACCTATCTGCTGGAAAGCGTGGGCGTGGCGGTGGTGCAGGGCTCGGCCTTCGGTCTCGCCCCGTATTTCCGCATCTCCTACGCCACGGCGACGGAAACCCTGCGCGATGCCTGCACGCGCATTCAAAAAGCCTGCGCGGCGCTGACGTGAAGATCGTTTTCGTCGGGGCGGGCGGCGTCGGGGGCTATTTCGGTGCCAAGCTCGCGCAAGCGGGCGCTGAAGTTTCGCTCGTCGCGCGCGGGGCCCATCTCGACGCGATCAAGCGCCAAGGCGGCTTGAAGATCGTGACTGCAGCGGGGGCGTCGCTCGCCCCCGTGCGCGCGTCCGACGATCCCGCGACGTTCGGCTCCGCCGATCTGATCGGGATCGCGACGAAGCTGTGGGACACCGAAAGCGTGATCGGCCAGATCGCGCCGTTGATGACGCCGGCGACGCGTGTGGTGTCGTTCCAGAACGGCATCGAAGCGCCCGACATGCTGCGCGAGGCGTTTGGCGCCGATCGCGTGCTGGGCGGGATCGCGCAAATCTCGACGGTGATTTCGGAGCCGGGCACGATCAAGCAGACCGGCGCTTTCGCGCGCCTGACCATCGGCACGTTCGGGCCGACGCAAGATCCGGTCGCGGTGAAATTCGCCGATCTCGCCAAATCGACCGGTGTCGACGTGGCGCTCAGCCCCGACATCTCGCGCTCGATCTGGGAGAAATTCGTTTTCCTCGCGTCCTTCGCGGCGATCACGGCGGTCACGCGTTTGCCCAAGGGCGGCGTGTGGTCGCGCGAGGAAACGCGCGCGCTGTTCCGCGCCTTGGTCGCCGAGGCGGTGGAACTCGCCCGTGCCGAAGGCATCGCTTTCGGCGACGATCAGATCGACAAGGTGATCGCCAATGTCGAGGGCATGCCCGACGGCATGAAGGCGTCGATGCTGCACGATCTGGAAAAAGGCGGGCGGCTGGAATTGCCATGGCTGTCCGGCGCCGTCGTGCGCCGCAGCCGCGCCAAGGGCATGGCGGCGTTAAGCCACGCTTTCGTCGTCGCCGCCTTGGCGCCTTACGCCGAAGGGCGGCCGTCGTTCCGGTAGGATAGCGCCATGTTTCTGCGCGAGATCGATGCCCTGCTGCGCAAACACGATCCGCGCTGGCGCACGGGCCTGCTGATCATTTTCCTGATCGCCTGTGTGCAGTCGATCGCGGTCGTCACGCGGCCCTTGCCGATCAACGCGCTGGTGACACCGCCGCCGCCCGATTCATGGTGGGGCCGGATCGAGGCGGGGGCGCTCGCCCTCATGCCAGGCAATATGGACCGCGTCTGGTTCTATGTCGGCTTGGTCTTCGTCGCCGAAGCGGTGGTGCTGACCTTTTTCATGCTGTCCGAATACCGGACCTCGCGCCTGTCGGAACGCATCATCCGCTCGATCCGCGGCTCGATCGCGTTGAACCTGTTGCGCGGGCCCTATCAGAAACTGTCGAAGCTGGGGGCGGGCGGCGTGCTCGCCGCCGCGTCGGGCGACGTCGAGGCCGTGCAGCGCTTGCTGCGCGAAGCGCTGGTGCATGCGGGCGTGGCCGTGTTGCAGCTCGGCCTGATGCTGACGATCATTTTCTTCGTCGAGAAATGGCTGTTCTACATTCTGGCGGTCGAGATCGCGATTTTGGCGGGCGCCATCGCGCTCTACGCCAATTGGCGCAAGAAAAAATACCTGACCAAGATGGCGCTGGATCAGGGCTATCTCGGCTATCTCGCGTCGCTCTATTCCAAGAATCTCGATCTGCGCTTCACGGGCCTCGGCTCGGCCTATCTCGTGCGCTTGCTGACGACCGCGCGCAAGCTGATGGGCCTCAACCTGCTGCTGTGGCGCCGCCACGGCACCTATCACGGCATTATCGAATTCGTGATCGGCATGTCGGCGGCAATCTGTCTCGTGCTGCTGATCGTCACGTCGAAGGACGGCCCGCCGCCGATCGGCAAGTTCCTGGTCTTCGCCTATTACACGATGCTGATCTTCCCGAATTTGAGCCGCATCGGCGAAGCCTGGCCGATGATCAACGATGCGCGGCTCGCCTTGCAGCGCATCTCCACCTCGACCGACGGGCTCGACGCCGTGACGGCGGAAAAGGGTGCGCGCGCCCCCGCCGCTTGGGGCGAGATCCGCTTCGAGGAAGTTTCGCTGCTCTCCGATCGCGGCGAAGTTCTGCTGCAACCGTTCAGCTTCACCATCCGGCCCGGCGACAAGATCGGCTTGTTCGGCGATTCGGGTGCCGGCAAGACGACCGTGCTGTTCCTGCTGCTGGGCATGCATCGGCCCAGTTCCGGCCGCGTGACGATCGACGGGCGCGACGTGACGACCTTGTCGCTGACCGACCGCAAGCGGCTGTTCTTTTTCGGCCGCGCGTCGACCGCCTTCGTGCAAGGCACGGTCGCCGACAATATCGCGATCCATCGCACGCTGAGCCGCGAGACCTGGGATCGCACGCTCGATCGCGTGAAAATGGACAAGCGCGTCGCCGCCGAGCCCGAGGGCGTCAACACGCAGATGGGCGACAAGGGCGAGCCGTTTTCGGGCGGCGAGCAGCAGCGCGTGGCATTCGCCCGCGCGCTGTTGACCGATGCGCCCTGCCTGATCCTCGATGAAACGCTGGCCTCGCTCGACGAGGATACCGAGATGTTCATGCTCGGCCGCCTGCTCGACGAATACGCCGAGAAGACGGTGATCTGCGTTTCCCACCGCAAGCACGTCGCCACGCTGTTCACGCGGATGATTCGCGTGCGGCGCGGCGGTATCGTCGAAATGATCGAAACGCCCAAAGAAACGGGAGCGACCCTATGACCGACGCCTTCGCCAATGCCCAAGCTTTGTGGACCGCACGCCTTGCGGGCAAGCGCATCGACGGCTGGCCGGGCGGTGCGCCCGGCACGCCCGCCGATGTCTATGCGATCCACGACGCGGCCGCGCGCATCTCCGGCAAGCCGATCACCGGCTGGAAGGTCGCCAACATCACGCCGCAGCAGCAGAAGGGCAGCGGCATCGGTCGCCCGGTTTGTGCACCCCTGATGGCCGAATGGTCGCAACCTTCGCCCGGCAAGTTCCCGCGCGCATCGTTTACGGACGCGTTCATGGTCGAGTGCGAATTCGCGTTCGAACTCGGCGTCGACATCCCGCCGCGCGCCACGCCCTATACGCGCGCCGAAATCGTCGCGCGCATCGCCAGCGTGCGCCCGGCGATCGAGTTCATCGACAAGCGCGTCGTGCCGGCCGTGCCCGTCGAAGCCTTCTCCGATTTCATGGCGAGCGGCGGTTTCGTGTTCGGCAAGCCGGTGTCGCCCGGCGGCGATCTGAATTTCGGCGCGTCGGAAATCGTGCTGACGATCGACGGCAAGGAAGCCGCGCGCGGGACCGGGGCCGCGATCAAGGGCGACCCGCTGCTCGCGGTCGTCGATCTCGCCAACGCGCCGCCGCCGTGGACCAATTTGCGCGCGGGCCAGATCGTCACGACCGGGTCGTGCACGGGTGTGGTCAAGATCCCCGGTCCTTGCGCCATCAAGGCCGATCACGGGCCCTTGGGGAGTGTTGAAGTCGTCTTCGTTTGACGCCTATGCTGATGCCGCATAGCGGCGCTGCCCTGGTCGCCTTGGCACGCCGGGTTTGGCTGCTTATATCCTTGGAGTAACAGGAATTATTCCAAGGAGAGTCTTAAATGTCTGATGGAGATGACAAAATGAAAGTCGATATCGGATTGAAGGACAATGCGCGCAAGGCCGCCGCCGCCGCTCTGAGCAAGGTTCTGGGATCGACTTATGTCCTGTATCTGAAGACGCAGGGCTTCCACTGGAACGTGACCGGCCCACAATTCATTCAGCTGCACGAGATGTTCGGCGCGCAATACGCCCAGCTCGCCGCCGCGATCGACGAATTGGCCGAGCGCATCCGCGCGCTGGGCGAGCCGGCCCCCGGCTCCTACGCCCAGTTCAAGAAGCTGTCGGTGATCGACGAGCAGACCGAAATCCTGCCGCCGCAAAAGATGATCGCCGAACTCGTCGCCGATCACGAAGCGCTGACGCGCCTCGCCCGCGAAACGCAGGAAACGGTCGAAGATTTGGGCGACACCGAAACGGGCGACCTGATGGTCGGCCGCATGAAGGAACACGGCAAGACCGCGTGGATGCTGCGCGCGCACCTCTCCTAAGCGAGAGCGACGCTCACACCCAAGCGATACGCAAGATGTTGGTCGCACCCGGCGTGCCGAAAGGCACGCCGGCGGTGATCGCGATGGTCTGGCCCGGATCGGCGAAGCCTTCCTCGCGGGCCACGCTGACGGCCTTTTCGACCATGTGGTCGAACACCGAAAATTCCTCCGACTCCACGCAATGCGTGCCCCAGCACAGCACCATGCGCCGCGCCGTGCGCTGATTTTGCGTCAGGCACAGGATCGGCGCTTCCGGCCGCTCGCGCGCCGCGCGTAGCGTGGTCGAGCCCGAGGTGGTGAAGGTGACGATCGCCGCGGCCTTGATCGTCGCGGCGACTTGCGCCGCCGCAGCCGTGATCGCGTCCGACGCGGTCGCTTCCGGCTTGGCGTGGTCGGCATCCATGATCGGGCGATAGGACGGGTCGCGCTCGACGCGCGCGATGATGCGGCCCATCATTTCGACCGCTTCCAGCGGATAATCGCCCGACGCGGTTTCCGCCGACAGCATCACGGCGTCGGCACCGTCATAAACCGCGGTGGCGACGTCGGACGCTTCCGCGCGCGTGGGCGTGGGCGCATGGATCATCGAATCCAGCATCTGCGTCGCCACGATCACGGGGCGGCCGAAACGCCGGCAGCTGCGCACGATGCGCTTTTGCAGCGTGGGCACGTCCTCGGGCGGCATTTCGACGCCCAGATCGCCGCGCGCGACCATCACCGCGTCGGTCAGTTCGACGATCTCGTCGAGCCGGTCGATCGCCGACGGCTTTTCCAGCTTCGCGCAAACGCCGGCGCGGCCTTGGATCAGCTTCTTCGCCTCGGCGATATCGTCGGGGCGCTGCACGAAGGACAGCGCCACCCAATCGACGCCCAGTTCCAGCGCGAAGGCGAGATCGCGGCGATCTTTATCCGTCAGCGCCGAAATCGGCAGCACCGTGCCCGGCACGTTCACGCCCTTGCGGTCGGAAATCGTGCCCGCGACGATCACCTCGCATAGCGCATGCTCCAGCGAGGTTTCGAGGGCCCGCAAGCGCACGCGCCCATCGTCGACCAGCAAATCCTGGCCGGGCGACAGGGCGGCGAAAATCTCGGGATGCGGCAGCGTCACGCGTTCGGCATTGCCGTCGCCTTTGGCGAGCTCGAAACGGAATTTCTGGCCCTTCTGCAGCTTGACCGGCCCGTCCTTGAACGTGCCGACGCGCAGCTTGGGCCCTTGCAGATCGGCCAGAATCGCGACCGGCCGCCCGGTGCGCTTTTCGACCTCGCGCAGCGTGTCGTAACGCTTGCGGTGATCCTCGGGCGCGCCGTGGCTGAAATTCAGCCGGAACACATCCGCGCCTGCGCGAAACAGGGCTTCGATGGTCGCAGGGTCCGACGTGGCCGGCCCCAGCGTGGCGACGATCTTGGTGGCACACATGCGTCGCACAGCCGTTTTCCTTCCCATCCGGTTCTTATCTCTCGATCAGTATAGCGCGAAAATCGTTGACGTTCGTATGCGTCGGACCGGTCACGACCAAATCGCCGAGCTTCCCGAAATACGTGTAAGCGTCGTTATTGGCGAGATAGGCGGCGGCGTCGGGCCCGCGCGCCAGCGTATCGGGCGTCACCACGGCGCCGGCGTTGTCCTCGGTCCCGTCGATCCCGTCGGTATCGCCCGCGATCGCCCACACGCCTTTCATGCCGTCGAGCGCGACGGCGAGGCCCAGCGCGAATTCCGCGTCGCGCCCGCCGCGCCCTTTGCCCCGCACGGTCACGGTGGTTTCGCCGCCCGACAGGATGACGCAGGGCGCTTGAACGGGGCCGCGCCCCGCCCGGATCGCCCGCACGAGATCGGCTTGGTCGCGCGCCACGTCGCGGCTTTCGCCTTCCAAGTCCGGCCCCAGCGAATGCACGGCGTAGCCGTATTGTTTCGCCAGTGCCGCCGCTGCGTCGAGCGATTGGATCGGGGCGGCGATCAGCTTGTAATCGGCATTGGGCAAATGCTTTGGCGTTTCCGATGCGGGATCGGCTAAGCGCGCCGCGATCTCCGCCGGCGGATCGATCTTGTATTTGGCCAGCACCGCGCGCGCCTGAGCGAGCGTCGTCGGGTCCGCGACCGTGGGGCCGGAGCCGATGGTCGAGGGATCGTCGCCGGGCACGTCCGATATCGCCAGCGTCAGCACGCGCGCCGGGGCGGCGGCTTGCGCCAAGCGCCCGCCGGCGATCGAGGACAAATGCTTCCGCACCGTGTTCATCTCGACGATATTGGCGCCGGATTTCAGCAAGGCCTGCGTCACGCTGCGTAGTGCTTCGAGCGTGACCGGGGCGGCGGGCAAGCTCAACACCGCCGAGCCGCCGCCGGAAATCAGCGCCAGCACCAGATCGTCGGGGCCGAGGCCCTTCACCAGATCGAGCATCCGCGCCGCCCCGTTCATCCCGGCCGCGTCGGGCACGGGATGGGCGGCTTCGACGATCTCGATCTTCTTGCACGGCGCCCCGTGGCCGTAACGCGTGACGACCAGGCCGGACATGTCCGCGTCCCAATGATCCTCGACCGCCTTGGCCATGGCGGCGGAGGCTTTGCCGGCCCCGATCACGACCGCGCGGCCCTTGGGGCGGGGCGGCAGGAAGGCGGGGACCCGGAGCGAGGGCTGGGCGGCGTCGATCGCGGCCTTGAACAGGGCGCGCAGTTGTTCTTGAGGACTCATCGTGCCGACACGTTAGCAGTTTTGGCGGCGAAATCGCAAAAGCGGCTATAGTCGTTTTCCATTATGTCCCTCGATTCTTCGCCTTTGTTGGGCGTCGACGACGCCCCCGCCGCCCAAACCGTCAACCCGGACGGCAAAGCCGACCTGTTGCTGATCTGCGATCACGCGCGCCGCGACGTGCCCAAGGCGCTCGGCGATCTGGGCGTGCCGCGCGCCGAATGGGATCGGCATATCGCCTTCGATATCGGCGCCGAAGCGGTCGCGCGAATTCTTTCGGCGCGTTTCGATGCACCCTTGGTCCATTCGGGTTATTCGCGTCTGGTCGTCGATTGCAATCGGCGGCCCGACGATCGCACCTGCATGCCGGAAGTGTCGGACGGCACGCCGATTCCCGGCAATCTGGGCCTGCCCGACGAAGCGCGCGCCAAGCGCTTGGCCGCACTTCATGCGCCCTATCACGCGGCGGTGGCGGCGGCGATCGCGCGTTATCGTGATGCCGGTCGCGTCCCCATCGTGCTGTCGATGCATTCCTGCACGCCGGTGTTCAAGGGCTTCGAACGGCCCTGGCATATCGGCGTGTTGTGGAAATCCGATCCGCGCTTGCCTGTACCCTTGATGAAAGCCTGCGCCGCGCAGGCGGGCGTTACGGTCGGCGACAACCAGCCTTACGACGCGCGTGACGGTCACGGCTACACGATGCGCACGCATTGCGAATTGGCGGGGATCCCCCATGCACTGATCGAACTTCGCCAGGATTTGGTCGACACGCCTTCGGGTGTGGCGAAATGGGCAGCGATTTTCGGCGATGCGCTGGCGCAGGCGTTGAAAGCGCCCGATCTCGACCGGCTTCAGGTCTACGCATGAGTGCGCCGGATTTCACCATCGGGATCGAGGAGGAATATCTCCTGGTCGATCCGGTCACGCGCGATATCGCGCGCGATCCGCCCGCCGATCTGGTGGCGCAGACCGAAGAAGCGCTCGCCGCACGCGGCATGCCGGGGCAGGTCAGTCCCGAATTCCTGCGGGCGCAAATCGAAGTGCAGACGCGCGTGTGTACCAGCGTGGCCGATGCGCGCGCCCAGCTTGTCACCTTGCGCAAGACGGTGGCGGAGGTCGCCGCGCGGCATGGCTTGGCGCCGATCGCGGCGTCGACGCATCCGTTTGCCGAATGGCGCGGGATCGGTGCGACGGACCGCGAACGCTATCGCGCGTTGGAGCGCGATCTGCAGGGCGTCGGCCGCCGCTTGGTGATTTGCGGGTTGCATGTCCATGTCGGCATCGCGGACGAGGAATTGCGCGTCGATTTGATGAATCAGGCCGGCTATTTCCTGCCGCATCTTCTGGCGTTGTCCACGTCGTCGCCGTTCTGGCGCGGCGAGGATACGGGCCTCGCCTCCTATCGCGTGGCGATCTTCAACGAACTGCCGCGCACGGGCTTGCCCGATCATTTCGAAAGCTGGGGCGAATATCGCCGCCAAGTCGATCGCCTCGTCGCGGCCGGGTTGATCGATGACGCGTCCAAGCTGTGGTGGGACATACGGCCCTCGGCGCGGTTCCCGACGCTGGAAATGCGCGTGACCGACATGTGCACGTCGCTCGACCACGCGATCTCGATCGCGGCGCTGTATCGGTCGCTGATTTCCATGCTGTGGCGCTTGAAGACCGCGAACCAGCGCTGGCGCATCTATCCGCATATGCTGGTGAAGGAAAATCGCTGGCGCGCGCAGCGCTACGGCACCGACGAAGGTCTGGTCGATTTCGGCAAGGGACAGATCGTCCCCGTCGCCGATCTGGTCGAGGAAATGATCGCGCTGGTCCGTGCCGATGCCGAGCGTCTGGGCTGCCTTGCGGAGGTCGAGGCCGTGCGGAACATCTTGCGCGACGGTACGTCGGCGCATCGCCAGCGCCGCGCGTTTGCCAAGGCCGTGGCCGCCGGGGCGGACAAGCCCCAAGCGCTGGCGGCGGTCGTGGACGATTTGATCGCGGGCACGGTGGCGGGGCTGTAGCCCCGACCCTATATTAGGGGGCAGGGAGAAAGATCATGGACGACAAGACCCGCACCGAACTCGAAGCCGCCGCGTTCCGCCGTCTCGTGTCGCATTTGCGCGAGCGCACCGACGTGCAGAATATCGACCTGATGAATCTGGCCGGATTCTGCCGCAACTGCCTGTCGAAATGGTATCTCGCCGAAGCGAAGGATCGCGGCGTCGAACTCACCGATCCGCAGGCGCGCGAAATCGTCTATGGCATGCCCTATGACGAATGGAAGGCGAAGCATCAGAAGGAAGCTTCGACGGATCAAAAGGCGAAATTCGCCGACGCGCAGAAGCATTGAGCTTCCGGCCTCATGGTTCGACAAGCTCGCCATGAGGCCTCATCCTGAGCTTGTCGAAGGATGGGGCCGGGCTTAAGACGAAGCCGTTTCTTTCGCGCCTTCTTCGTCCAGCACGTTCTGCTTCACCGCGCGCTGCAATTTCTCGAACGCGCGCACTTCGATCTGGCGCACGCGTTCGCGGCTGATGCCGAATTTCTGCGACAGGTCCTCGAGCGTGGCGGGCTCTTCCTTCAGGCGCCGCTCGGTCAGGATGTCGCGCTCGCGATCGTTGAGCGTCACCAGCGCCTTGTCGAGCAAGGCCTGACGGCGCTTGCCTTCCTCGTCCTCGGCGAGGCGGACTTCCTGATTGTCCGTCTCGTCGACCAGCCAATCCTGCCATTCGCCGTCCCCGTCGCCGTCGTTGCGCACGGGCGCGTTCAGCGAATTGTCGGGGGCGGCGAGGCGCCGATTCATCTGCACCACGTCCTGCTCGGGCACGCCCAATTGGGTCGCGATCTTGGCGACCGCTTCGGGCGGCAGATCGCCTTCGTCGAGCTGGCGCATCTGCGCCTTCATCCGGCGCAGATTGAAGAACAGCTTTTTCTGCGCGGCGGTGGTGCCCATCTTCACCAGAGACCAGGAGTGCAGGATGTATTCCTGGATCGCCGCGCGGATCCACCACATCGCATAGGTCGACAGGCGGAAGCCGCGATCGGGATCGAAGCGCTTCACCGCCTGCATCATGCCGACATTGCCTTCGGACACGAGTTCGGACAGCGGCAAGCCGTAGCCGCGATAGCCCATGGCGATTTTCGCGACCAAGCGCAGATGCGCGGTCACGAGCCGGTGCGCCGCATCGGCATCACCGGATTCCCGCCAACGCTTGGCGAGCATGAATTCCTCTTCCGGCTCCAGCAGCGGGAACTTGCGGATATCCTGCAGATATCGCGTCAGGTTCCCGTCCGGCGCGGGCAATCGCGACTTCACGTGTGCTGTGCTCCTGATGCGCGGGGTCGAGCGCCCCGCGCCGCGCTATTCTTGCACGCGCGAAGGGCCGCGCAAAAGTGCGAGATACCGTAGAAAATCCGGTGCGTATGGCCGCACGAACCGTAAGGTTTCTCCGCTTTCCGGATGGCGGAACCCGAGCGTGAACGCATCCAGCGCTTGCCGGCCGAAATCGGGTAAGCCCGCGACTTTACGGGCATAAGTCGGATCGCCCAGCAGCGGGCAATTGATCGAGGCCAGATGCACGCGGATCTGATGCGTGCGCCCGGTGGCGAGGCGGCATTCGATCAACGCAGCCCTGCTTTTCGCCAAAATCTCGAGCGTGCGATAGCGGGTCAGCGCTTCCTTGCCGCCGCTTTTCACCACCGCCATTTTCTTCCGGTCGCGCGGATTGCGGCCGATATTGCCTTCGATCTCGCCCGACGCGGGGCGGGGCACGCCCTTCACGATCGCGGCGTAAACGCGCTCGACCGAATGTTCGGCGAATTGCGCGGCAAGATCGCGATGCGCGGCGTCGGTTTTCGCCGCGACCATCAAGCCGCTCGTATCCTTGTCCAGGCGATGGACGATGCCGGGGCGTTCGACGCCGCCGATCCCGGACAGCGAGCCTTTGCAATGCGCCAGCAGCGCATTGACCAGCGTGCCGCCGGAATGGCCGGGGGCGGGGTGGACGACGAGGCCGGCCGGCTTGTCGATCACGATCAGATGCGAATCTTCGTAGACGACGCTCAGCGGAATTTCCTCTGCCGCTTGGCTGGCCGCGACGGGGTCGGGGATTTCCAGCGTCACCGTTTCGCCCGCTTTGACCTTGCGGGAGGGGTCTTGTACGGTCGCGCCGTCGATGCGGGCATGGCCCGCTTCGATCAACGCCTTCACGCGGCTGCGCGAGGTGCCGGCGGCCGAGCCGTCGGCCAGCACGCGATCCAGCCGCGTTCCCGCCAATTCCGGTCCGATCTCGATTTCGCTGGATTCAGACATGCGCGCCTTGAAGACGATCGTGATTTTCCTCGGCGTGCTGTGCATCGCCGCCTTCGCCGTTCTGGTTTATGTGCTTATCGCCGGTGTGGGCAAGCCCTCAAGCTCCGAAACACCCGTTGCCGCGCCGTCTTCGCCCGCACCGCGCCCGCCGATTGCGGGGTTGAGCTGGGGCGACGTGACGATTTCCGCCCCGGAAGGCTCGGTCCTTGCGGGCGCCTTCGCGGCCGGCGATCAGATCGTGGTGCATGTGAATCCGCCGGACGCGGCCCCGTTCCTGGTCGTGATCGACCCGAAGGCCGGGCGCGTGACCGGCCGCATTCTGCTGGGGGCCCGCCCGTGAATTTCGCGTCCGACAACACCGCCCCCGTCCATCCGCAAGTGATGGCGGCGATCAATGCCGCCAACGCCGCGCCCTCGATGCCCTATGGCAACGACGGGCTGTCGCGCGACGTGGAAGCGAAAATCGCCGCGATCTTCGAACGCCCGGCGAAAGTGTTTCTCGTGGCGACGGGCACCGCGGCCAATGCTTTGTCGCTCGCCGCGATGACGCCAGCCTGGGGCTCGATTTTCTGCCACGCGGCCGCCCATATCGAAGAAGACGAATGCGGTGCGCCGGAGTTCTACACCGGCGGCGCCAAGCTCGTCGGGCTCGACGGCGATCACGGCAAGATCGCGGCGGCCGATCTCGACGCGGCGTTAAAAGCGGCGGGGGCGGGGACCGTCCATCATGTGCAGCCCGCCGCCGTGTCGCTGACCAACGCGACGGAAGCGGGCACGATCTATTCGCCCGCCGAGATCACGGCATTGTCGGCGGTCGCGCGCAAACATGGGCTTAAAGTCCATCTCGACGGCGCGCGCTTCGCCAACGCGCTGGTCGCCAGCGGCTGTTCGCCCGCCGAGGCGACGTGGAAAGCGGGAATCGATATTCTCTCCTTCGGCGGCACCAAGAACGGCTGCCTCGCGGTCGAAGCGATCGTGGTGTTCGACGAATCGCTCGCCGCCACGCTCGCCTTCCGGCGCAAACGCGCGGGGCATTTGTTCTCCAAGCATCGCTATCTCGCCGCACAGATGGCCGGCTATCTCGACGGCGATTTATGGCTGGCGCTCGCGCGCCAATCGAACGCCATCGCGGCAAAGCTTGGCGCAGGGCTCGCCGCCTTGCCGGGGGCGAAGCTCGCCCATCCGGTACAGGCCAACGAAGTCTTCGTCGATCTGCCCGAAGCGGCGATCGTCGCGATCGAGCAAGCGGGCTTCAACGTCTATCGCTGGTTCGGGCCGGGCACGCAGCGTTTGCGCCTCGTCGCGTCGTGGAACAGCCTGGAAGCCGACGCCGAACGCCTGATCGCCACCGCCAAAGCCGCGATTTAAAGGGCTTCCGGGCCCGGCTTGATTCGCCGGGGCCGATGGGCTACATGCTCAGCCCTTCCGACGGCCTGTCCCCATCGTCTAGAGGCCCAGGACGGCACCCTCTCACGGTGCAGACCGGGGTTCGAATCCCCGTGGGGACGCCAGCGCTACGCCGCTTCAAGAATAACGCGAACGCGACCAAGTCGAAGTGGGGAATGCCCGGTGCCGGAACTGATTTTCAAATCCATCGTCATCGGTGTCGGCGCGACCGCGCTGATGGATCTCTGGGCGATCTTCCTCAACGTCGTCTTCAAGATACCGTTGCCGAATTGGGCGCTCGCTGGCCGATGGTTCTGCGGCCTGACCCAAGGCAAGATCTTTCACGACAACATCGCCGCCGCCGCCGAATAGCCCCGCGAGTTGGCGATCGGTTGGATCGGCCATTATGCGGTCGGGATTCTCTACGCGGGTGCGCTGATCGTCTTCGCCGGACCGGAATGGCTGGCGGCGCCGACGTTTCTGCCGGCGTGGATTCTCGGCATGGTCACGATCGGCGCCGGTTGGTTCCTCATGCAGCCGGGCATGGGGGCGGGTTGGGCCGCGTCCAAGCGACCCAATCCGATGCAAGTTCGGCTGTTCAATATTCTCGCGCACACCGTTTTCGCGATCGGCCTCTACGGTTCGGCCTTGATCGTCGCGCGCCTGGGCTAAGGCCGCGCTCGCCGGCCGGGGTGACCGGCCGGCTTGCGCCATCGTTTATTCCGCGCCGAATACGGCGGCGGCCTGCGCGCCGCCCTTGCCGTGGGCTGGCATGCGCACCGCTTCCAGATCGTCTTCCAGCGCGATGCGCTCGTGGCGCTCGTGGTCGCTGCGGATCCGGTACTGGAACGAGGCGCCCAGCGGCGGCAGCGCGCCGACGACGCGGTAGAGATTGGTGTTCTGCGGATGGTGCCCGAAACCGCGCATCAGCTTCACGGCCTGGCCGATCTTGAAAACATGGATCACGGGGCGCTTGGGGAAATTGGCTTGCTTACGGGCGGTGGCGAAGCTCATGGGAATTCCTTTCGGGGACGACAAAAAATCCACGCCGCGCGGCGCATCGGCGATGCGTGCGGCGAGTCGAAGTCTTTGGTTTTTTAGGGTTTTCCGGCGTCCGACCTTTCGATGGCAACGGACCGCACCGGGAAATTCTTCGGGCAAGAACGGCGATTAGATTATCGGATACTGCCCAAGATAGATACCGGCGAATGCCTGGTTGACGAATCGGATTGCCCGAAACGCGATTGTCGGGCATGTTGCGCCTCGTCAAGCAGGTTGGGCGTATTTCCTGATGGCCCCCCTGGTGCCCTCGAAGAATTCCCCGGAACCGAAATTGATGCTTGCTGCGATGGTCGCGGCGAGTTGTTTATCGTTGAGGAAAAATAAATGGCGATCGGTACGGTCAAGTGGTTCAACGCCACCAAGGGCTACGGCTTCATTCAACCGGAAGACGGCAAGGCTGACGTGTTCCTGCACATTTCGGCGGTCGAACGCGCTGGCATGCAGAGCGTCGGTGAAGGCCAGAAGCTCAGCTACGAGCTCGAGACGGGCCGCAACGGCAAGACGTCGGCGGTCAATATCCGCGCCGTCTAAGGATCGAAAGGGGCGGCCTCGGCCGCCCCTTTTTGCTGCCCCGCGAATCGCGCGGGGTTATTTGACGACCAGATTGTTGTGGACGCGGGTGACACCCGCGACCTGTGCCGCCACTTCGCCCGCGCGCGACTTGGCCGCGGCGCTGTCGACGAAGCCGCTCAGCTGAACGGCACCCTTAAAGGTTTCCACGTCGATCTGCGTCAGCTTCAGATCCTTGTCGCCCAGGATCTGCGCGCGGACCTTGGTGCTGATCACCGAATCATCGACATATTCGCCCGCACTCTCGCGGGTCGGTGTGGCCGTACACGCGGCCATCGTGCCGCCGGCCAGCGCCAGCATCAGCGCCGCGGCAAATTTCGCGGATCGTCGCATGGGCCTTCTCCTATTCGGATGGGGGGGAAGGCGGCTTGCCGCCGCTTCCGATCACCAACGAACTTAGGAAAATGCCCCGGCGCGCCGTAGCCTCGGAAACTACGCGCGTTCGATTAGCGGGGCGCTTTGGCCCATTCGCTGCGCAGCCATTGCGCGCAGGCGACGTTGTTCTCGAAGATCGAATAGCTGTGTCCGGCGCCATAATCGATATTCGGAATGAACTCGCACGAGATCATGGCGAGCGGGCTTGCCGCGTCCGCCGCATGATGCGCGAATAGCTCGCGCACGACGCGCTTCCACGGTTCGAGCTTCGCTTCGTCCCAATCGGCGACGTATTGGCCGGGTTCGGGCCGCATGAACGGATATTGGATGCCGCGCCCGTAACTGCCGTCCGGATGTTTGGCGCGCGTGTTGATCGGGTTCGCCGGGATCGCCGCGCGCGCATGGGCGTGTGCGACGTAATTCGCCGCGATCCATTGCGCGCAGACATTCCCGGGCTTCGCGGGATCAAGCACGACCTTGCCGCTTTCGACGTCGGCGCGCATCGCCTGCACGTCCTGCTCGACCGGATTGTCGATCTTGAAAATGACGTGGCTATGGTCGAGCGTCATGCGGAACGGCAAGCCCCGCGCTTCGACCAGTGCCGCGACGCGCGCCACGCGGCCGTAATGTTCCGACCACATATTGACGTGAACTTCGAAGCACGGGGTCACGTCGTGGCGCATGCCGAAATCATGGGCGCGGAGATAGAATTCCGCGACTTCCGCGTCGGTCAGCACATGGCCGTCGGCGTGGTTCGTCATCAGTTGGACGTTATGGACAAGGCTGCCGAGCAGGCGCGCCTTGACGATATTGCGCTCGAACAGCGCTTCGTCGCGGCCCAACGTGTAGAACCAGCCGCTGGCGAGCACGGGCAGATCGCATTGCTCGCTCGCCTTCAGCAGGTCGCGGAATTCCTCGTCGGGCGGCGAGCGGTCGATATAGTCAAACACGCCCGCATCCTTGATCATCCGCACTTTGGTGGCGATGTCGGGGATGCTCGTGTCGCTATGCGTGGCGCCGCCGCCGGTGCAGCCGAATTTCAATTGAGGGATACGCGTCATGATACGCGCATCCTTTCAGCATCGGCGTGCTTATCTCAAGTGTAGAGATAGCCGACCGGATTACCGTCGAGGCGCAGCGGCCGCACTTGCGTGCGGGCGATGATCTGGCCGCCCAGCCCGTCGATCGCGTCGCGCTGTGCGGGCGTCCATTTGCGCAAATTCTCCAGGCCGTCGAGCAAGCCGAGGCGCAGCACTTGGCTATCCTCGCCGATCGCGACGAGTGTCGCCGCATTGGCGCCGGTGGTGATCACGTCGCTCGCCCCAAGTTCGATCGTCTTGCCGTCGGAATCTTTGAATGCCGCCGTGCCGCGGATCACGCGATACATTGCGACGGCACCCGTGGCGAGGATCGCGGGATCGGCGCCACCGCTCGACGATTTCGGCAGCAGCGAATGATCGCGCGGATCGGTCGCGAGAATGTGGCCCGTGACGAGATTCCCGCTTGGGGCTTCGATGCCCAGATCGCGGACATAGACCGGCGCGTCGGATTTGATCGCGGTCCCGGCGGCGGGCAAGGGCTTGTAAAGCGCGTCGAGCGACAGCGCGTCCTGCACCCAAAAATCCGCACCCGTCGGCCGATCGTGCAAGGCGTGCCCGAACGCCGTGCGCGGCGTTTCGGCTTCGTTGACCGCGGCACTCGGCACGATCGTCGGGTTGGGGAAGCTGGTCGGATCGGTGATGAAGGCTTCGAGGAACTTGCCCGAATAGCCCATCGTCATCGCATCGGGCACCGCCGATTGCGGCGTGGCGAGGTTCGCTTCGGTGTCGAGCCCCGACCACGTATAGAACAACTGCCGATGCACGATGGCGCTTTGCAGCATCACCGCACCCGGCCCGACATAATGCAGCCGGCCGTCGTAATCGAAGGTGAACATCCCGGACGTCACCAGCACGAATTGAAATCCGCCCGGCGGCAAATGCATATGGAAATCGGTCGGGCCGGTATCGGGCCGATGGATCGGCAGATTGGTCGCGACCTCGTGCAGCAGAAGGGTTTCGTTGTTCGCCTGGAACCCGTTCTCCGCGCGGCTATACAGCGCTTGCGGGCGATAGGTCGCGTTGTAGGGCGCGTCGCGATGGCGATCGATCGCCACGAACGCGCTGCGGTTTAGGCGCAGGGGATCGCCGGCGGGGTGTTCGAGAGAGGCCAGTTTCGCAGCGTCGATAACCTGCATATTCATGGCGGTCTCCACGATTGGGATACCGCTATTGTGCAGCGCACAATGGCGCTGCGCAACGTCAAAGAATGTGCATTTCCAAGGAAAGCGCCGCCTAAATTTTAGGGCGGTGGCGTGGGTTTACTCGTTCGACAGGATCGTATTGCGCACCAGCGGGTAGATCTGCCCGGCCCAGCGCCGCCCGGCGAACACGCCATAATGCCCCACGCCCGCTTGCATGTAGTGTTTCTTGCGATAGGGGCGCAGGCCGTCGCACAGATCATGCGCCGCGACCGTTTGGCCCAGCGCGCAGATATCGTCGCGCTCGCCTTCGACCGTGAACAACGCCGTGCGGCGGATCGCCTTGGTGTCGACTTTGCGGCCGCGCCATTTGAGTTCGCGGCGCGCGAGTTCGTATTTCTGGAACACGCGCTCGACCGTTTCCAAATAGAACTCGGCCGTGAGGTCGAGCACGGCGAAATATTCGTCGTAGAAATTCTTGATCGTGTTCGCCTGCTCGGTATCGCCCTTGGCGAGCGCGCGCAGCAGATCGGATTGCGCCTTCAAATGCCGTTCGGCATTCATGCTCATGAACGCGCTGAGCTGCAGAAAGCCCGGATAGACGCGGCGCATGGCGCCCGCGAAACGCAGTGGCACATAGCTGATCAAGTTCCGCTCGAACCAGCTCATCGGTTTGCTGGTGGCGAGGTGATTGACCTTCGTGGGATTGACCCGGCAATCGATGGGCCCGGCCATCAGCGTCATGCTGGCGGGCTGGGCGGGATTGTCGTCTTCCGCCATGATCGCGGCGGCGGCCAGCGTTTGCACGCAAGGCTGGCACACCGCCAGCACATGCGAGCCGGGGCCCATTTTCTCGAGGAATTTGATGATGTGCTCGACATATTCGTCGAAGCCGAAACGGCCATTCCAGACGCCCACGTCGCGGGCGTTCGCCCAATCGGTGATGTGGACGTCGTGATCGGGCAGCAACACGCGCACCGTTTCGCGCAGCAGCGTGGCGAAATGCCCCGATAGCGGCGCCACGACCAGCAATTTGGGTTGAACCGGTGCGCCTTCTTTGACGAAGCGCAGCAGCGTGCCGAACGGCGTCGCCGCCACTTTTTCCTCGGTGACGGGCACCATTTCATTGCCGAGCATCACTTCGTCGATGCCGAAAGCGGGGCGGCGATGGCTCAGCGCCGCGCGGCTCATCATCTCGCACAACGCCCCGGCCGCCCGCCAATTATCGGCGGTCTCGGTCTCCCCGAAGGAGAAGCCGCGCCCCGCCGCCGCCGCGAAGGCCCGCGCCGGGAGCATGGAATCGGCAGCCGATTGATAAAGCGA
>JAIUNH010000579.1 GCA_020161965.1 Pseudomonadota bacterium | reverse complement strand
CGCGTTGGCCACATAGCCCAGTGACTTGGCTTGAGGGTCCGACTCACTAACCATAGGGGCATCAGCAGCAGTGGCGGTACGCATCATGGCTAAGGCAGAACCCGCAGCAACCGAACCCAGAATAAACTTACGACGACTCATGGACATATCGAGACTCCTTGATGAGTTTGAAATAGTAGCTTTATAAGTTTCGGCCCGGGCTATGTGCTTGTCAACAATTATCTTGCCGGCGAACGCGCATTTCAGGTAGTTGTCGCGCGCTGCTCCCGCAACCAGCTGACGAAAGACAGCAGCAAGAGACCCGAACCGATCAGCAGAATGCCGGCAATTTCGTAGCGACTGAATGCCTCATGCAAGATAGCGCGTGAACAGACGATGGCGATCACTGGCGTGCCTAACACCAGCAAACTGGCTTCCCAGGCGGGGACCCGGTCGAGAATCGATGTCCACAACCACCAGCAGAAAGCCGTGCTGATGAGCGTTAATACCAACATAATACCCACGAATTCAGGCGCCCAAAGCACCGGCGGCTCGTTGGCGATGCTGGCGATCAAGGCGACCGCCTCGCCGGTGAGTTCGGAAACGGCGACGAGGCTGGCGAGCGAGCTGCCCTTGACCATCAGCGTCATGTTGGAAACCAGCGGCGGCACGGCCACGACCATCGCCTGGGGCAGGATCACCTGGCGCAGCGTGCGATAGGGCGTGAGGCCCAGCGACTTCGCCGCGTCGATCTGCCCCGCCGGCACGGCGCGCAAGCCCGCGCGCACGAATTCGAGATTGTAACCGGTCGACACGAGCGTGAGCCCGATGATCGCCGAGGTCAGCGGTTCCAGATAGATCCCCAACACCGGCAAGCCGTAATAGGTGACGAACAGCACGGTCAGCGCGGGTGTGGCCCGTGCGATCCAGGAATAACCGGCGACGATCATCGCCGCGCGCCGCCATTTCGATTCCCGGATGACGGCAAGCGGGATCGCCAGCGCCAGCGACAATGCGATCGTGGCGAAGGCGACGAACAGCGTATAGCCGAAGCCGCGCAACAGGATCGGGGCGTTGTCGACAACGACGGCGAAATCCATCACGCCCTCGCCGCGCGGCGCAGATAGTCGAGGCGCCGATTGAGAACGAGATCGCCGATCATCAACAAGCTGCTGACGCCGGCATAAAGGGCGAAAGCGAAGAAAATGAAGGTGAACGGCATATCGGTGACCGCGATCGCCTGCTTGGTCACATGCATGATTTCCGACACGGCGATCGCCGAGGCGATCGACATGCGCTTGAGCGCGCCGGTCGCGTAGGTCATCCAGGGCGTGAGCGCGATGCGGAAGACTTGCGGCAGCACGACCTTGCGGATCGTTTGAAGATTGGTGAGGCCAAGCGCACGCGCCGCGTCGTATTGCCCGGCGGGCACGGCCTTCAACGCCGCGCGGAAGACTTCGTAATCGTAGACCATGCCGATCAGCGTGAAGCCGAGGATGGCCGAGCCGACGGGCCCGAGATCGATCTTGATCTGCGGCAGGCCGAGATAGCAGATCAACAAAATGATCAGCTCCGGCACGCCGCGAAAGAACCAACTGATCGCGGCGTAGATTCGGCCGCCGACGCGTTCCGTCAGCGCCATGGCGAGACCCGCCGTCGCCGACAGGCAGGCGACGACGGCGAACAAGCCCAATGTCAGCGCCGCCGCCTGGCCGAGACGCGGCAGCCAGGCGGCGATGATGTCGAGCGTCAAGGTCGGTTACTGAACCGCGGACCAGCCCAGCGACGCGCCGAAGCGCTTCTTGATCATCGCGTCGAGCGTGCCGTCGGCGCGCCATTTGACGATCAACGCTTCGATCGCGTCGGCCAGTGCCGGGTTGGCGGCGTTGACGGCGACGCTCTGCGTGATCGTGTCGAGCACGTCGTTCATCACCGCGATGCCTTGCGTGCCCTGGGCGATCTGGTAATTGGGCCCGAGGAAGTCATGCGCCATGAAGTCGATGCGGTTGTTGCGCAGATCGAGCAGCATTTCGGTGAAGCCGGGATATTCGCGCGTTTCGGTGACGCAGCCTTGCGGCAGCTTTTCCATCGCGGTCTTCTGGAATACGCCGCCGCGCACGCCGCCCATGCGCTTGCCGCACACATCCTTCCACGATGCGATGCCGGCATCCGCCGTGCGGCGCGTGATCGCGACACCGTTGACGATATAGGGCGAGAGCAGGCGGAACTCCTTCGCCTCCAAACGCTGCGGCGTGCGCGTGACGCCCGAAGCGACGGCATCGAAACGTCCGGCGGTCAGGCCCGGCAGCAGACCGGCGAAATCGAGTTGCACATAGCGCACCGGCAGGCCCAACTCCTGGCCCACGCGATTCATGAAGTCGACGTCGAAGCCGTCGAGCTTGCCGGTCGCGTCGGTCAGCGAAAAGGGCGGGGCGGAGCCCGACGTCGCGACGGTCAACGTGCCGGATTGCACGAGCTTCGCTTTCGCGTCCTGCGCGTGGGCGGGGGAAGCGATCGCCAAAGCGGCGAGCATCAAACCGCGAGAAG
>JAIUNH010000578.1 GCA_020161965.1 Pseudomonadota bacterium | reverse complement strand
GCCAGCCAGCCGCGCGCGATGGGGGCGACGCCCGGGCTTACAATTGTGGCATCGGTCAGGATCAGGTCGGGTTTCAACGGCGTCTCTCCGCTTGGCATACCCCGTGCAAGGATTTTGTCGACAATGCAGTTTACATGCCGACAAAGCGTTTGGCGGCATCCTTTCATCCGACCCCCAACCGGGAGACCCCGATGACCGTTTCGATGAATCGCCGATCCCTTCTCGCCGCGATGAGTGCCGCGGCCGCCACCTCCGCCGGGCCCGTCTTCGGCCAGGCGCGCGGCGAACAGATCCTTGTCGTCATGTGGGGCGCGCAATGGATCGAAGTCTGCCGCCCGATCGGCGAGGAATGGCTGCGCGCCACCGGCGACCGCGTGCAATGGGAACTCCATGCCGGCGGCGCCATGGGGATCGTCGGCCGCATGCGTCCGCAATTCCCGCGCATCCAGCAGAATCTGGTCGCCGCCTGGGATCCGGTGTTCGACGCAATGATCGAAGCCGATTGGCTCGAACCCGTCAGCGAAACCGAAATGCCCGCGCTGAAGGAAATTCCCGAGATCTTCTTCAAGAAGGACAAGCAAGGCCGCAAGATCACGGTGCCGCTGTCGACCGCCGGTGCCTTTTGGGGCTATCGCACCGATCTGGTCGATAAGCCGATCGAAAGCATCGAGCAGCTTCTCGAACCGCGCTTCAAGGGCAAATTGTGCGTGCCCGTTCCCGTCAACCTTTCGGGCCTGTTGATGGTCAGCCTCGCCATGCAACGCGGCGGCAACGAACGCAACATCGAACCCGGTTGGCAGTTCCTGAAGGAACTCGCCCAGCGCGGCAATATCGGCCGCGTCGTCGCCAACAACAGCGAAATGATCAACGCGATGAGCCAGGGCGATCTGTCGGTCGCGTTCTGGAACACCGGCGGCTGGCAAGCGGTCAGCGAGCGCTTCCCCACGCGTCTGCTCACGCGCCTCAACGACAACAAGGGCTTCCTGTTCAACGAAGGCTATGTCGTGATGAAGGGCGACAACCCGGCGAAGATCGCTGCGGCCAAGCGCTTCGCCAACCATTTCGCGACCGCCGAGATCAACTCGCGCTACAACATGCCGCTCGGCTCGGGCCCGACCAACGTCAACGCCAAGCCCGCCGACGCGATCAAGGACATCTTCTACAAGCCGGACGAGTTGGCGAAATACGCCTACATTCCCGACTACAGCTACATGTCGTCGCAAGTCGACGCGTGGACGCGCCGTTGGGAAACCGAGATCACGCCGCTCGTCCGCCAAGGATGAAACGCTTTTCGATTTCGGCTTGGCCAATCGCGGTTTGGCTGATCGTTCCCGGTGCCGCGGCGCTGGTCTTCCTGATGGGAGGACCCGTCGCGGTGCTGACGATCGATTCCTTGCGCCCGTATATTCCCGGCAGCATCCGGGCGGGCGACGGATATACGTTCGCGAATTATCTCGAACTCGCGAAGCCGGCCTATTTCAACTACGCCTATGAAACCTTCCGCATCGGCTTGATCGTGTCTGCGTTCTCGGTCGCGATGGGCGCGCCCTTGGCCTACGTCGCCGTGCGCAGCAAGCGCGCGATCGTGCGCAAGGGCCTGCTCACGCTGCTCGTCGGCTTGCTGGTCATGAGCCTGATCGCGCGGCTCTACGCGATCGAGATGACCTGGGGCACGCATGGGCCGCTCGCTTTCATCGGTGCCTTCGTCAGCGGTTTGGCGCCGCGCAGCCCGCGCTACGCCGAAGTTCTGGTCGCCATCGGCCTGATGCATTTCACCATTCCGATCGTCGCGTTGATGCTGGTCGGCGCTTTCCGTGCGCTCTCGCCGCGCCTGGAAGAAGCCGCCGCCTCGCTCGGCGCGACGCGCAGCGAAGCGATCCTGACGGTCGTGCTGCCGCTCGCCGCCCCGGCGATGGTGTCGGCCTATCTCGTCTCGCTCGCCATGTGCATCAGCAATTTCGTAGCGCCCTTGCTGCTCGGGCGCGGCGTGGTCGTGTTCACGACGAACCTCATGTACACGCGCTTCACCGATATCGGGAATTATCAAGCCGGGGCCGCCATCGGCGTGTTCATGCTGATCGCCAGCTTCGCCGTCGTCTACGGCCTCGCCATGATCGCGAAGAAGCTGTTGCCGAGCGTGGTACTCGCGCGATGAAGCCGCTCGATCTGCCGCTGCGTATCGTCACGCTTGCCGTCGTCGTCGCGACGGTCGCGTTCCTGCTCGCCCCCTTGCTGGTCGCGTGCCTGCTGTCCTTCGACAATCGCAGCTTCCTGGGCCCCTTCCCGCCCAAGGATTTTTCGCTGCGCTGGTACCGATCGTTCCTCGACAACCCTTCCTATCTGGATGGGTTCTGGATCAGCGTGCATATCGCGATCATCGCAGGCGCCATCTCAACCGCCATCGGCACGGCAACCGCACTCGCTTTGGCCGACCCGCGTCTGCCGGGGCGCGACGCGATCGAGGCGGTGTTCCTGTCGCCCAAATTCGTGCCCACGGTGGTGATCGGTTTCTAGCTGCTGGTCTTCACCG